>VGTA01000295.1 GCA_016874875.1 Deltaproteobacteria bacterium
GGGGGCGCGCAAGGGGGGCTTCCTTTTTCTGAGTGTTGGGGGCTCAGAGGCGATAGTGGTCTAGGTACCAGCGGACAAAATCCCCCACGCCCTCCCGCAGCCCCACGCGCGGCGAGAAGCTGAGGTCGGCGCGCGCCGCCGAGATGTCGGCGAACGTGTCGCGCACGTCCCCCGGCTGCATGGGCAGCAGGCGCACCGCCGCGCGCGCGCCGAGCGCCTCCTCTAGGAGCGCCACGGCGTCGCGCAGGGAGGCCGGCTCGCCGCGCCCGAGGTGGTAGAGGCGGAAGGGGGCGCTGCTGCGCTCCGGCGTGGAGGCGTCGGGGCGCCAGGCGGGGTCGGGGGCGGCGGGGCGGTCGAGGGCGGCGAGGACGCCGTCGGTGATGTCGGAGACGTGAGTCCAGTCGCGGGTCATCTCGCCGAAGTTGTAGAGGTCGAGGGGCTCCCCGGCGAGAATCTTGCGCGTAAACAAGAACAGCGCCATATCCGGGCGCCCCCAGGGGCCGTAGACCGAGAAGAAGCGCAGGCCCGTGGTGGGGAGGCCGAACAGGTGCGAGTAGGAGTGCGCGCAGAGCTCGTTGGCGCGCTTGGTGGCGGCGTAGAGGCTCATGGGGTGCCCGGCGCCGTGGTGCACGCTGGAGGGGAGCAGCTCGTTGAGCCCGCTCACTGAGCCGCTGCTGGCGTACACCAGGTGCTCCACGGGGTGCCGCCGGCAGCGCTCGAGCAGGTGGTGGAAGCCCACGAGGTTGCTCGTGAGGTAGGCGTCGGGGGCCTCGAGGCTGTAGCGCACGCCCGCCTGCGCGGCGAGGTTGATGACGTGGGTGAAGGCGCGCCGCGCGAACAGGTCGTCGAGCGCCGCGGCGTCGCTGAGGTCGGCGTGGACAAAGGTGAAGCCGGGGCGCCCCTCGAGGCGCGCGAGGCGCGCGCGCTTGAGGGCGGGGTCGTAGTAGGCGTTGAGGCTGTCGAGCCCCACGACCTCCTCGCCGCGGTGGAGGAGGGCTTGGCTGACGGCGTGGCCGATGAAGCCGGCGGCGCCTGTGACGAGGACGCGCACGCGCTGCTCCTTGAGGGTGGAGGTGAGGTGGAGGTGAGAGCCTGGGCGCTGACTCTAGAGCTTGCGCGCGCGGATGTCGAGCGGGGGCGCGGCGTGGCGTGGCGTGGCGTGGCGTGATGATTTTGTTTTGTGATGATTTTTGTTTTAAGTTGTCGCACCCCAGCCCGCCAGGGCCCCGCCCGCCCGGGCGCGCACAAGGAGCCACAAGGAGCAGCACCACCATGGAGATCGTCGCGCGAGCCGCCACAGACATCGGGCGCAAGAAGCGCTCCAACGAGGACACCTTCCACATCAGCCCCGAGCTCAAGCTCTACATCGTCGCCGACGGCATGGGCGGGCACGCCGCCGGCGAGGTGGCCAGCGCGCAGGCGGTGGAGAGCGCGCGGGCGGCGGTGGCGGACGGGCTCGCCGCGCTGCAGTCGGTGGACCCGCAGCAGGCGCGCGCCCACCACCTCGCGCTCATCGAGCGGGCGGTGCGGCAGGCCGGGCGCGACATCTTCACCATGGCGGAGCAGGACATCTCCAAGCGCGGCATGGGCACCACCGTCTCGCTCCTGCTGCTCACCCCCACGCGCGGCTACATCGCCCACGTGGGCGACAGCCGCATCTACCTGCTCCGCAACGACGAGGTCTTTCAGCTCACCGACGACCACTCGCTGATTCGGGAGCTGATCCGCAGCAAGCGCCTCACCCCCGAGGAGGCCGAGAACTCCCCCTACCGCAACGCCCTCACCCGCGCCGTGGGCGTGTACGCCGACGTGGAGGTGGACCTGCTCGACTTTGAGATCGCCGAGGGCGACCGCTTCCTGCTGTGCAGCGACGGGCTCTCCAACTACCTGCAGGAGGACCTGGAGATCGCCACGCTCCTCGCCGAGGGCAGCTTTGAGTCGGCGCCGGGGCGCTTTGTGGACATGGCGAACGCGCGCGGCGGCAAGGACAACATCACGGCGGTCTTTGTGGAGATCAAGAGCAAGGGCGCGCAGAAGGACGACATCGCCTTCCGCCTCAACATCCTGCGCGAGATGCCCATCTTCCAGCACCTCGAGTATGTGGAGCTGATCGAGGTGCTCAACGTCAGCCGCCAGCGCCGTTTCGCCGCCGGCGAGGAGATCTTCGCCGAGGGCGCCGACGGCGACGAGATGTTTGTGATTCTGGAGGGGCAGGTGAGCATCCGCAAGAGCGGGCAGGAGGTGATCACGCTCGGGCAGGGCGGGCACTTTGGCGAGATGGCGCTGATGGACCGCAACAAGCGCTCGGCGGGCGCCGTGGCGCTCGAGGCCACCCGCGTGATCTCGGTGCAGCGCCGCCCCCTCTTCCACTTGATGAATCAGAACAAAGAGATCGCCGTCAAGCTGCTGTGGTGCTTTATGCAGGTGCTGACGCAGCGCCTCCGCTACACCACCGAGGACCTCGAGCGCGAGCGCAACACCCGCGTCAACGCAGTCTTCAACCTCGACTGACCCCGCCCCCCCCCGCCTACCACCACGCCCACTCAGGGGCACGCCCGAGAGGATTCGATGAGAAGATGATGCAAAGCAAGCAAAGCGCGCAAGGCAAGCAGGGCGCGCTCGTCGCCGCCCTCGCCGCCCTCACCGCCGCCCTCACCGCCGCCCTCGCCGCCGCGCCCGCGGCGCGCGCCGAGGAGCTCTCGTACGACCTGCTGCACAACCTCCCCCACGCCCACCGCCACGCCGGCGGGGCGCTCATCGACCTCAACGACCTGAGCGCCGTCAAGCACCTGCGCGACTACCCTCGCCGCTGGGTGTACGGCGTCGCGGTGGACGGCGGGGAGGGCGCCGTGCCCCTGTCGGTGCAGGCGGACATGTGGGTGAACGTGGACGAGCAGATGGCCAAGCGCGACCTCGCCGTGAGCACGCTGCTGCGCCCCGCGTTCGACAAGCAGGTGATGGACGTGTTCGTGGGGGGCCAGAAGCTCGCCAACCACAACTTCAGCGCTGCCGCCTGGCAGGTGGTGTCGGTGCCGGTGCCCAAGGGCTCGCTCAAGCCCGGGCTCACGCAGCTGCGCTTCCACTTCCGCACCAGTAAGAAGCTCATCAAGGAGGGCGTGGAGGGCCCCGCCGTCTTCAGCGCCGTCCGCCTCGCCCGCGCCGACGCGCCGCCGCTCCCCGATTCGCCGCAGGCGCTCACCGCCCTGTGGCCCCGCGCCGCCGCCGGCGCCCTCGGGCTGCCCAAGAAGATGGGCCTCGACTACTACGTGGTGGTGCCGGAGGGGGGCGCGCTGTCGCTGCAGGTGCGCGAGGGCAAGGTGAACGTGTGGGCGCAGGCGGACGGGGCGCCGGCGCGGCTGGTGAAGGCGAACGTGTCGGGGGAGGCGACGCTGCCGCTCAAGGACTGGGCGGGGGCGCCGGCGCGCCTGATGGTGCGGTCGCCGAGCGGCAAGGCGGTCATCACCCGCGCCGCCGTGAGCGGCGCGGCGCTCTTTGAGGGGCGCGCCCCCAAGGAGGCGCTCCGCGCGCCCAAGTACGTGGTCTTTTGGCTGATCGACACCCTCCGCGCCGACAAGCTCCCCTTCTACGAGACGCCCAACACCAACGGCCGCCCCAAGGTCAAGACCCCCCACCTCGCCGCCCTCGCCGCCGAGGGGACGGTGTTTGAGCCGTTCTATGTGCAGGGCAACGAGTCCAAGGCGAGTCACGCGAGTCTGTTCACGAGCGTCTACCCGATTCGTCACGGCGTGTACACGCACGAGGCCAACCTCCCCAAGCCCCTCTTGACGATCGCTGAGCTGCTCAAGGAGCGCGGCTACTTCACGGGCGGCTACGTGAGCAACGGCTACGTGAGCGACAAGTGGCAGTTCGACCAGGGCTTTATGCAGTTCGAGAACTTTATCCGCGAGAACAAGGCCAACAACGCGCAGGCGATCGTGAGGTCGGCGGCGGCGTTCATCAAGGAGAAGAAGGGGGCGCCCTTCTATCTCTATCTGGGCACGAGCGACCCGCACGTGACGTACCGCGCCCACAAGGACCTGATCGGCACCTATGACGTGGGCCCCGCCTACAAGGGCCGCTACGAGAAGAACATCAGCGGCGAGGAGCTCGCCAAGGTCAAGGAGGCCAAGTCCCCCCCCTCGGAGCGCGACCGCAAGCGCATCGAGGCGCTCTACGAGAACGAGATCGCCTACAACGACAAGCACTTCGGCGCGCTGGTGAAGCTGCTGAAGGCGGAAGGCATCTACGACGAGACGATGATCATCGTGAGCGCGGACCACGGCGAGGAGTTCTGGGAGCACAGCTCGTGCGGGCACGGGCACAACGTGTATGAGGAGCTGATCTCGGTGCCCCTGGTGGTGCGCTGGCCCGCAGGCTTCCCCGCTGGGCGGTTTGAGGCGGGGGCGGAGGGCGTGGACCTGCTGCCGACGCTGATGGAGGTCTTTGGGGGCGCCTTCCCGGCGGGGGCGGCGCAGCAGGGGCGCAGCCTGCTGCCGCAGCTGCGCGCCAAGGGCGGCTACCCGCAGGCGCGCATGGCGAGCCACCTCGGCAAGGACCGTTTCGGGTTCGCCGTGGGGAGCGCCAAGCTGGTCTTTAAGGGCCGCGCCGCCCTCGAGGCCTACGACCTCAAGGCGGACCGCGGCGAGCTCAAGGACGTGTCGGCGACGCGCCCGGTGCTCACGCTGAGCGTGCTCGACCCCATGACCGTGTACCTGACGCGCCCCAAGACCTGGAGCAAGGAGCGGTGGGGGGCGCCCAACGCGCTCAAGGAGGGCTTCCCTAGGGCGTTCCCCAAGGCGTGGCGCCGGGCCCCTAAGCCAGGGCGCTGAGGAGGGCGGCGCGGGGCGCGGGGCGCGGGGCGGCGCTCAGCGCCTCCCAAAGGTCTGCACCCAGTAGTGGGTGTAGGGGGAGCCCGCCACCGCCGCGTAGCCCACCCCGAGCTCGGTGAATTCGGCGGAGAGCATGTTGGTGCAGTGGCCGGGGGAGTCGAGCCACAGCGCGTAGGTCTCGTCGGCGCCCTCGGCGCCCGCGGCGATGTTTTCGCCGTAGGAGTACCCCGCGTACCCCGTCGCCTCGATGCGGTCCCACGGGGTGCGCCCGTCCAGCGAGCTGTGGTCAAAGTAAGCCATCTCGCCCATGTCGAGGGCGTGGAGGAGCGCGGCCTCGCTGAGCTGCGCGTTGAGCGTGAGCGCGTGGGTGGGCGCGTGCCGCTCTCCTCCGCAGGTGGCGCCCTGGGCGCGCTGCTCGTTGACCAGGGTGAGCATGCGCTGGGCGTAGGCG
>VGTA01000296.1 GCA_016874875.1 Deltaproteobacteria bacterium
GCGCCCCCCGCGCCTCTCGCGCTCGCCGCCCCCGGCGCGCTGGGCCCGCTCGCCGCCGCGGGGGCGTGGGCGGCGGCGTTTGGGGGCGGGGAGGGGTTTGAGGGGGCGTGGGGAGCGGGGGCGCTTATCCCGGAGGTGGTGTGGGAGGAGGGCGGGCCGGGACCGCAGTGGTGGCGCGCGTGGAGCGCGCCGCTCGCCCACGCCGGGGGGCGGCACCTGCTCGGCAACGCGCTCGCGCTCGCGTTGGTGGCGCGGGTGGCGCGGGCGCGCCACGGCTGGGGGTGGCGGGCGGGGCTGTTCGCCTACTGCGCCGCCGCCCTCGTCGCCCTCGCCCGCGCCGCCATCGGGGGCGGGTGGAGCGTGGGGCTGTCAGGGGGGGTGTTCGCGCTGCTCGGCGCCACGGCGGCGGCGGCGTGGGGCGGGGGCGCGCGCCTCACGGGGCTCGTCGCCCCCCTCGCCCTCGCGCTGCTTTTTGGGTGGGCGGGGAGCGGCGCCGGCGCCGACGGGGTGAGCCACGCCCTCGGCTTTGGGCTCGGCGCCCTCTGCGGCGCCCTCTGGGCGCACCCCCGCGCCCCCCGCGGCGCGCGCGCCCTGCGCGCCCTCACCCTGAGCGCCGCCCTGAGCGCCGCCGTGGGGCTCGCCGCCGCCGCGCGCGCGCTCCGCGCCCCCGGCGGCCCGCGCGGCGGCTGGGCGCGCGTGTCTCACGTGCGCGAGCTCGACGGCCCCGCCCTCACCAACGGCCTCTGCGCCGTGGGCCCCCTGCGGCTGAACCCCGCGGCGAGCCCGCTGTGGCGCGCGGCGCTCAGCGCCCCCCCCCGCCCCCTGCGCGGCGCCCCCCCGCTCACCCTGCGCGCCGCGCTCGTGACGGAGGGGGCGGCGGCGGGGCGCGCGAGCGTGGGGCTGGTCTGGGGCGCGGGGGCGGGCGGCGGGGGGAGCGGGGCGCCGCTCGGGGCGGTGTGCCTCACGCCGGCGGTCGCGCGCGGAGGCGACCCGGCGGGCCTCGCGGCGGCGGCGCGCCTGTGGGAGGAGCGCGGAGCGGGGCGCTGAGGGGCGCGGCGCGGCGAGGGCGCCTGGCTAGAGGGCGACCACCCGCCACCCCGCCTCGCGCAGCGCCCGCGCGAGGCGCGCGCGCCCCGCCCCCGACGGCGCGCTCACCAGCGAGAGGTCGCCCCCCCCCGCCCCCGTGGGCTTCACCGCGCCGCCCAGGGGCGCGGCGAGGGCGCGGAGCGCCTCATGCGCCGGCGTCCACACCGGCGAGCCCGCCCCTGCCCCCAGCGCGCGCGCCGCCGCCCCGCCGGCCGCCGTGGCGTCACAGAAGGCGCGCGCGCGCTCCTCGGCGCGCAGTCGGGGGTCGCAGAGCGCCGCCGCCGCCGCCGCGCGCGCCGCGTCGATGGCGTCGAGGGCGGCGCGGTAGGCGGCGGGGGCGCGGGCGCGCCACGCCCAGGCGGCGCGCACCAGGGCGGGGGTGGAGGCGCTCTGCCCCATCCACACCCACAGGTGCGGGGGGAGGGCGGCGCGCGGGGCGGCGAGCGGGGCGGCGAGCGGGGCGGCGCGCCCCTCCCCCACGAGGGCGCCCCCCGCCCACACGGGCGCCGCCTCCTCCCCCGGCGCGCGCGGCGCCCCCGCCGCCGCCCCCTCGAGCCACCGGTAGCTCAAGAGCCCGCCCCACACGCTCGCCGCCACGTCCGCCCCGCTCCCGAGGTCACCCTGCACCCGCCGGTGGAGCGACTGCGTGAGGCTGAAGCGGGCGGCGGGCGGCAGGGGCGCCCCCGCGCGCCGCGCCACGAGGTCCACGAGGGCGGCGGTGGCGGCGCCGCTGCTCCCCAGCCCCAGCTTCTCGCGCCCCAGCGACCCCGGCACGGGCGCCGACAGCGCCCGCGTGTCCACCCGATACAGCCCGCTCGGCGCGTCGAGGGCGCGGAGGGCGGCGAAGGCGAAAGGGAGGTCGAGGCCCGCGCGCGCCCCGGCGCCGAGGTCGAGCGCCTCTAAGCGCGCCGCCGCGCCCGCGCCCCGCGCCCGCGCCCCGCGCCACTCCCCTGTCCCCACCCCCACCGCCTCCACGCAGTAGCGCGCGCCCTCCTCCCGCGCGCCCTCCTCCCGCGCGCCCCCCCAGCGCGCCTCCGCCGCCCGGCGCGTGGCGCACACGAGCGCCGGCGCGCCCTCGAGGACGGCGTACTCCCCAAAGAGCACCACCTTGCCCCACGCCCGCCCCACCTCCTCGGCGGCCGCGGCGGGGGGCTCAGGTGAGGGTGTAGAGCTCATCGAGGTTGCGGAACAGACTCAGCTCCGAGAGGCTGTGGCGGACCTCGGGGAACTGGTCGAGCATCTGCTTAAAGCGCTCGGGGGAGAGCATAAAGAGGAGGCTGCGGCGCACCGCCGTGCAGGTGGCGGTGACGGGGCTGTCGTAGACGAGGGAGGTCTCGCCGAAGATGTCACCCTCGCGCAGCCAGCGCGGCTCGAGGCTGCCGAGCTGGTTGACGCGCACGAGGCCGTCCAGAATCAAGAACAGCCCCCGCCCGCGCTCCCCCTGCCGCAGCAGCACCTCCCCGGGCTGCACCACCATCGACTTAAACTCGCGCAGGAGCTCCGCGTGCGCCGAGCGGGGCAGGGCGCGGAACACGGGGGAGAACTTGGTGATGTTCTGCAGCATGCGCCCGCCCACCAGGTGCGACAGGGAGGCGTACACCTCCTCCTTGCACTCGCGCATCAGCGCATAGGCCGGGGCGGGGAGCATGAGCGCCCACACGTCGTCGTGGGCGGTGGCGGTGGCCACGCGCGGCGAGTTGGTGATGAGGCCCATCTCCCCCACCAGCGCCCCCGCGCCGAGGGTGGCGAGGTCAATGGTCTCGCCCTCCTGCGTGCGGCGCGTGATGTCCACGCGCCCGCAGCACACCACAAACACCCCCCGCGCCTCCTCGCCCTCCTCGATGAGCTGGTCCCCCTGCGTAAAGAGGCGCAGCTCGAGGGCGTTGAGGAGCTGCAGGAGCGTCTGCTCGCTAAAGGCGTTAAAGAGGGACAGGGCGCCGAGGGCGGGGGGGGCGCTGAGGTCAAGGTCAAAGGCGCTGAGGTCGCCCGCCGCCGCCGTCGCCCGCGCCACCAGCGCCGCCCCCGACAGCGGGCGCAGCGCCTCCACCTGCGCGCCTAGGTCCACGGCGCGGCGCGCCTCCTCCTCGTCGAGGCGCGCCTGCTCCACCTCGCTGAGGAGGTCGGGCAGGTGGACCACGTCGGGCAGGGTGCGAGCGTAGCGCGCCGCGAGCGCGCGCAGCGTCTCGTCGTTGGACGCGAGGGGGGCGTAGCGCCTGAGGAGCCCGAGCGCCCACAGCGCGGTCACCGGCTGCCCCACGTGCAGGCTGACCCGCAGGCAGCCCCTGAGGAGCCGCGCCCCCTCCGCCTCGCCGCTCTCGAGCAGCGCGACGGCCACCACCACGCGCGCGGCGAGGTCCTTGGGGTCTTGGGAGAGCGCGGCGAGCTGCGCCCTAAAGAGGCTGTCCGTGGGTAACATCAGGGCTCCTGTAGCTGGCGCCATACGCGAGAGGCGCCCTCTGCGGCGCACTCAAACATATCTAAGCGCCCATCCCCGTCAAGGTCAACGGGCTCCACGTGCGCCGTGGGGCTGCGCGGCACGCCCTCAAAGGAGGCGTTGGCCTCAAAGAGCTCCCCGGCGCCGCTGTTGAGGAGCAAGACGCTCTCAAAGGGGTCGATGGAGGCGTCGGCGTAGGTGATTCCAAAGACGGACACCATGACGTCGAGGTCGCCGTCGGCGTCGAGGTCGAGGAGAGTAGCGCCGAAAGCGGGCGAGGGGGGCAGGCCCGTGACGCGGTCGGGCGCGTCCACGAGGCCGCCGAGCCCGTCGCCCATAAAGACGGCGAGGGCGGGGGTGCCGGGGACGGAGATGCCCTCGATGTAGTCTTGAGGCAAGAGGACGTCGAGGTGCCCATCGCCGTCGAGGTCCCCCACCGCCACGTCGAGCCAGTCGCCGGGGTAGTCGTCGAGGGGGGAGGGGACGCGCTCAAAGACCCCGCCGCCGCGATTCATCAGCAGGCGGTTGGAGGCGCCGGGGAAGCTCTGCGGGAGGTTGTCGACGGCGATGATGAGGTCCTCGAGTCCATCGCCGTCGAGGTCAGCGCGGGCGACGTCGTGGTCGTGGACGTCCTCGACGTCAAAGTCGAGTCCCCCGGAGCGCTCCACCCAGCCGGCGCCCTCGCGCAAGAGGAGTCGCTCACGCCCGGCGGGGTCATTGCCGGCGGGGTCGCCCATGCGCATCAGGAAGATGTCGAGGTCGCCGTCGCCGTCCGCGTCAAAGAGCTCACCGTCGTGGCTCGGCTGGCGGAAGGGCTCAAAGGCGGGGTCCGCCACAAAGCCGCCCGCGCCGTCATTGAGCCACAGGGCGTCGCGCTCGCTGTAGAGGTTGAGGACCAGCGCGTCGAGGTCACCGTCGCCGTCCACGTCGCCGAGCTTGACGTTCATGCCGTTGCCCGCGGGCGCGAGGGGGCGAGGCGGGGCGAGGCCGCCGGCGCCGTCGTTGAGGAGGACGAGGTCGGGTTGCGAGACGACGCCGGCGGGGCTGCTGCTGCCCATGGCCAAGAAGAGGTCGGGCAGGCCGTCGCCGTTGAGGTCGGCCGCGCGCGCGTCATTGCAGTCCCCCGGGACGCCGAGGGCGTCGGGGCCCTCATCCACGAGGCGATTGACCGCGAAGAGGTCGCGCGCGGTGAGGCCCCGCCCGTCCTCGTTGTAGACCTCCACCTCCGCGGGCCCAAAGGCGTCGAGGCGGGGCGTGAGGAGGCGCCACTCCTCGTCCGACACGCGCGTGAGCGCCCGCGGCGCCGCGCCGCCGAGGCGGACGCGGAGGCCCTCGCGGAGATCAACGCCGCGCAGGGTGACGTTGGTGTAGCCGGCGCGGAGGCCCTCGGGCGGGGTGAGGGTGGGGCGCACGTAGTCCACGGCGTCGGGGAGGGTGGCGCGCGCGCCGTCGGCGCTGACGAACGTGACCGGCAGGCCCTCGCCCTCGCCGGCGGGCACCACGAGCTCAAGCGCCGCGTCGCAGCCGGCGCCGCTGGTCACGAGGGTGGCGCGCTCCGCCTCCCGCATCCCCACCAGGGCGCTGACGCCCTCGCCGAGGTCCCCGCCCTCCACGCGCAGGCGCGTGCCGCCCCACACGGGGGCGCGGCGGGGGGCGGCGGCGCGGAGGGTGGGCTGCACGACGTAGGTGAGGAGGTCGGCGCGGTCATCGCGGCGGCCGTCGGCGCTCATCACGGCGATGGCGACGGGGCCGGGGGGGC
>VGTA01000297.1 GCA_016874875.1 Deltaproteobacteria bacterium
CCCCTGCCCCCCCCCGAGGGCTTCGGGGGCGCGCCCAGCCGCCCGGAGACGGCCTCGGACCGCGAGCTGAGCGAGGGCTGGTCGCGCGCGGCGGCGCGCCCCGCCGCCGCCTCGCGCGTCACCTCTGTGGCGGTGATGGCGCTCACGGTCCTCCTCCTCGCGGCGCTCCTCTACTGGAAGCTCATGGCCCCCGCGCCCTGAGGGGCGCGCGGCGCGCCCGCCCGCGCACTTGCGCCCGCCCACGCTTCACTCTAGGGTGAACGCCGCCCCCCCCACGCCGCCCGCCGCCCGCCGCCCGCCGCGGCGCGCCTCGCCCCGCCGCTCACAGAGGAGCTCCCTATGCGCGTCTCCCGCCCCGCCTCGGCCGGCCTCGCCGCCCCGCCCGCTACCCCGCCCGCCGCCCCGCTCGCAGCCCCGCTCGCTACCCCGCCCGCCGCCTCGCTGTGCCGCTCGGCGCTCACCCGCGCCCTCGCCGCGCCGCTCGCCGCGCCGCTGTGTCGCTCGGCGCTCACCCGCGCCCTCGCCGCGCCGCTCGCCGCGCCGCTCGCCGCGCCGCTCGCCGCGTCGCTGTGCCGCTCGGCGCTCACCCGCGCCCTCGCCGCGCCGCTCGCCGCCGCCCTGCTCGCCGCCGCGCTGGTCGGCTGCGACGGCGACGACCCTAAGGCGCAAGCGAGCGCGGGGGCGCAAGCGGGCGCGGGGGCGGGCGCGGGGGAGGCGGCGGGTGAGGCGGCGGGCGCGGAGGCGGGCGCGGGGGAGGCGGCGGGCGAGGCGGCGGGCGCGGGGGAGGCGGCGGGCGAGGCGGCGGGCGCGGGGGCGGCGGCGGGCGCGGCGGCGGGGGAGGCGGCGGGCGCGGAGGCGGGCGCGCGGCCGCCCGCGTGCCTCGGGGGTGACGCCTTTGGACTCCGCGCCCCCCCCGCCGCCCTCGCCCTCGCCCCCGAGGGCGCCAAGAGCGCCCCCCTCCTCGCCGCCCTCCCCGCCGGCGGCCACGTGCTCGCCTGGCTCGGCGCCGGGGAGGGGGGGCAGAACTACCTCCATGTGCAGCGCCTCGGCGACGCCCTCGAGCCCCTCGGGGCGCCCCGCGTCCTCGGCCGCGCCAAGGGCGCGCAGCACACGCTCCACGCCCACTCCACCGGCTTCGTGGTCGCATGGATCCACCAGCGCAGCGCCGCCCTCGCCACCGAGGGCGTGTACTTCCAGAGCTTTGGGTTGGACGGCGAGCCCCTCGCGGAGCCCACCCTCCTGAGCGGCTCCTTTGACGCCACCGCCCTCGCCGGCGGCTGGGAGAGCGCCGTGGGGGGCATGCTCGTGTACGCGCGCCCGAGCGGCGTGTTCGCCCACCCCTTCAGCGCCGACCGCGTGGTCCCCGCCCCCGTCTCGGTGACGACGGCGTCGGGGCGCGACCTCGCCGTCGCCTTTGGCGGCGCGCGCTGGGCGGCGGTGTGGCGGCAGGCGGAGGCGGACGGCACCGTCACGGTGGTCCTGCAGGCGCTCTCGGAGACGGGCGCCGCCGCCGGCGAGGCGCGCCGCTGGCCCAACGCTCAGGTGGAGGGCCGCCTCGCGTTCGCCGCCGGCGGCGGCCTCTACGCCCTCGCCTGGAGCGCGCCCGACACGCGCGTCTTTGGGGACGCCCCCCTCATCGTCTACCTGCGCCTGCTCGACGACGCCGGCGAGGAGCTGAGCGTCCTGCCCCTCGATGGGCAGGGCGGGCAGGGCGGGCAGGGCGGGCAGGGCGGGCAGGGCGGGCAGGGCGGCGCCCCGCGCGGCGACATGGCCGTGAGCGCCGTCTCGTGGCTCAACCCGAGTCTCTTTGTGGTGTCGTGGCACACCTTCGCCACCCCCCAAGCCCCCGGCGCCCTCGGCCTCAGCCGCGTCAACACCAGCGGCCAGGCGCTCCCCCCCGTGGTCTACGCCCCCGCCCAGGGCGAGCTGCTCGCCGAATCGCGCCTCTCGGGCCTCGCCTCGGAGGCGCTCCTCACGCTCACCCTCGACCCCACCCCCTCGCCCACCGGCCTCTTCTCGAGCGCCGCGCGGGTGGCGGTGGCGCCCGTGGGCCCCTGCGCGCCCTAAGGGCCCTGCGCGCCCTCCCCCTCGGCGCGGGCGGCCCCCCTCACCCCAAGAACTACGGAGCCTCGCAGGACCTATGTGCGGGATCGTTGGATATATAGGACATCAGGACGCCGCCGAGGTGCTCGTGGGCGGCCTCGCGCGCCTCGAGTACCGCGGCTACGACTCCGCGGGCGTGGCGATCATCGACGAGGCGGGCGCCCTGCAGGTGCGCCGCGCCGTGGGCAAGCTCAAGCACCTGCGCGCCGCCCTCGCCGCGCGCCCCGCCGCGGGCCGCGTCGGCGTCGGGCACACCCGCTGGGCCACCCACGGCCGCCCCACGGAGGCCAACGCCCACCCCCACACCTC
This sequence comes from Deltaproteobacteria bacterium, assembly GCA_016874875.1. Classification (GTDB taxonomy): domain Bacteria; phylum Myxococcota_A; class Bradymonadia; order UBA7976; family VGTA01; genus VGTA01. Next base: position 2,413 of record VGTA01000297.1, read on the forward strand.
CGGCAGCGTCACGGTGGTGCACAACGGCATCATCGAGAACCACCTCGAGCTCAAGGCGCGCCTCACCCGCGACGGCGTCACCTTCACGAGCGACACCGACACCGAGGTGTTCTCGCACCTCATCGCCGAGCGCCTCGACCCGCGCGACCCCGACGGCCTCCTCAGCGCCGCGCAGAGCGCTCTCGCTGAGGTGCGCGGCAGCTACGCCTTCGTGGTGCTCTCCACCGACTTCCCCGGCCAGGTGTTCGCCGCCCGCCAGGGCAGCCCCATGGTCCTGGGCGTGGGCGAGGGCGAGATGTTCGTGGGCAGCGACGTCTCGGCGCTCATCTCGCACACCCGCGAGGTGATCTTCTTGGAGGAGGGGGACCGCGCCCTGGTGACGGCGGCGGGGGCGCGCGTCTTTGACGCCCGCGGCGCGGCGCAGGCGCGCCCCTCGCGGCACATCCAGTGGAGCCCCTCGCAGGCGGAGAAGGGCGGCTACAAGCACTTTATGCTCAAGGAGATCCACGAGCAGCCCCGCGCGCTCATCGACACCTGCGCGGGGCGGCTGTCGCTCACGACCGGCGAGGTGGAGCTCCCCGAGCTGCGCCTCACGCTGGAGCGCCTGAGCGCCTTCACCCGCGTGTACATGTGCGCCTGCGGCACCGCCTGGCACGCCGCCCTCGTGGGCCGCCGCGCCCTCGAGGCGGCGCTGCGCGTCCCGGTGGAGGTGGACCTCGCCAGCGAGTTCCGCTACCGCGACCCCGTGGTGGACGCGCGCACGCTGATGATCGTGGTGAGCCAGTCGGGGGAGACCGCCGACACCTACGCGGCGCTCGTGGAGGCCCAGCGCCGCGGCGCCTACGCCCTGAGCGTGTGCAACGTGCTCGAGAGCAGCATCGCGCGCGCCTCCGACGACGTCCTCTACACCCACGCCGGTCCCGAGATCAGCGTGGCGAGCACCAAGGCGTTCTCCACGCAGGTGGTGGCGCTGCAGCTCCTCGCCACGCACCTCGGGCGCCTGAGCGGGCGCCTGAGCGCCCAGGCGTCGCGCGCCGCCGTGGAGGCGCTCGCGGCGCTGCCGCGGCTCGTGGAGGAGGCGCTCGGGCGCCGCGAGGAGGTCCGGCGCGTGGCGCGCCTCCTCGCGGGCGCGCAGCACTGCCTCTACCTCGGGCGCGGCGCGCAGCACGCCATGGCGCTCGAGGGCGCCCTCAAGCTCAAGGAGATCAGCTACATCCACGCGGAGGGCTACGCGGCCGGCGAGATGAAGCACGGCCCCATCGCCCTCATCGACGAGGAGATGCCCGTGGTGGTGGTGTGCCCGCGCGACGCCCACTACGAGAAGACCCTCTCCAACCTCCAAGAGGTGCGCGCGCGCGGCGGGCGGGTGATCGTCATCGCCACGGACGGCGACGAGGCGCTCGCCGCCCACGCCGAGGAGGCGCTGTGGGTGCCCGCGCCGCCGCCGGGGGCGCCAGAGGCCTGCCTCGCCGCCCTCTGCGCCGTGCCGCTGCAGCTGCTCGCCTACGACGTGGCGGACCTGCGCGGCACCGACGTGGACCAGCCGCGCAACCTCGCCAAGAGCGTGACGGTGGAGTGAGCGCGTGAGCTGGCCCCCACGCGCGCCCCGCCCCCTCCTGCCGCCCCGCGAGACGCCCGCGCGCCTCACCAGCGGCCTCAACGACGAGCAGCGCGCCGCGGTGCTCCACGGCGACGGCCCCGCGCTGCTCTTGGCGGGGGCGGGGAGCGGCAAGACGCGCGCGCTCACGCACCGCGTGGCGGCGCTGATCGCGCGCGGGGCGGCGCCGTGGCGAATCTTGGCGCTCACCTTCACCAACAAGGCCGCCAAGGAGATGCGCGAGCGCGCCGCCGCCCTCGCCCCAGAGGCGGCGCGGGTGACGCTCACCACCTTCCACGCCTTTGGCGCCGCCCTCCTCCGCCGCCACGCGGAGGTGTTTGGGCGCACCGACGCCTTCACGATCTATGACCAAGACGACCAGCTCAAGCTGCTGCGCGAGGTGACGCGCGCGGCGGGGCTCACCTTGGAGCCCACGGACCTCGACGCGCTGAACGGCGCCATCGAGCGCGCCAAGCACGAGGGGGAGGGCGGCGAGCGCGCGGCGTCGCCCTACTGGGAGCGCAAGTTCCCCCAGGCCCCCCCCGCGCACACCGCCGCCGGGCTCGGCGCCTCCTACGACGACGCCCTGCGCGCCGCCAACGCCTTTGATTTTGGGGACCTCATCGTCCGCCCCCTGCAGGCGCTTCAGGACCCCGCCCGGCAGGCGGAGGCGCGGGCGCGGTGGCGCTGGGTGCTCGTGGACGAGTTTCAGGACACCAACGCCGCGCAGCTGCGCCTGCTGCAGGCGCTCTGTCCCCCCGACGGCGACCTGCTGGTGGTGGGGGACGACGACCAGTCGATCTATGGCTGGCGCGGCGCTGACGTGAGCAACATACTGGATTTTACGCGCTACTTCCCCTCCGCCGCCACCTATAAGCTGCAGCAGAACTACCGCAGCCGCGGCAACATCCTCAAGGCGGCCAACGGCGTGATCGCGCGCAACCAGGCGCGCTTGGGCAAGCGCCTGTGGACCACCGCCGACGACGGCGCCAAGGTGACGCTCTACCACGCCAAGAGCGATCTGGACGAGGCGGACTACGTGGCGCGCGAGATCCGCGCCCTGCTCCAGTCGGGCTCCTGCGTCCCCGCCGACGTCGCCGTCCTCTACCGCGCCAACCACCTCACGCTCGCCTTTGAGCGCTCTTTCGCCAAGCCCGAGCTCCGCGTGCCCTACAGGGTGGTGCGCGGACAGGCGTTCTTTGAGCGCGCCGAGGTCAAGGACGCCCTCTCCTACCTGCGCCTGATGGTAAATCCGCGCGACGCG
>VGTA01000298.1 GCA_016874875.1 Deltaproteobacteria bacterium
CCGCCGCCGAGCCCGCCCCGGCCCCCGCCGCCGCGCCCGCCGCCGAGCCCGCCGCCGACCCCCCCCCGGCCCCCGCCGCCGAGCCCGCCGCTGAGCCCGCCGCTGAGCCCGCCGCTGAGCCCGCCGCCGCTGAGCCCGCCGCGGAGTAAGACGCGCGCCGCGCGCCGACTACTCCAGCGTCGAGCCGAGCCCGCCCGACAGCACGACCCACCCGTCACGCAGGTGCAGGGCCTCCCCGAGCGTCGGCGTGAGGGTGAGGCGTGACAGCGCGCGCCCGCCCGGCGTCGCCACCTCCGCCGTGGGCAGCGAGAGACTCAGCCCTGAGCTGAGCAGCGCCTCTAGGCGCGGCCACACGAGCGTCGTCACGCTGCGCTCCACTAGGCTCGGGTCCACCACCGCCCGCGCGCCGCCGAGCGCCACGAGCGACACGCGGAGCGTGGGGGTCTCCGACAGCGCCACGCGCGCCGACTGCGCCCCCGGCGCGCCCTCCACCGCCAGCCCCACGGGCGCGTAGAGGCTGAGGGCGTAGCGGTCGGGCGCCCCCCCCGCCGCGCCGCCGAGGAGCAGCTCGAGCCCCTCCACGCTCAACGCGAGCGGCGCGGGGCTGCCCGGGGGGGTATCCACGATCAGCGGCGGGCGGGTGAGGAGGAGGCGCGCGTCGGTGATGAAGGCGTTGAGCGGCGGCGGAAGCAGCGCCGAGAGCTCGAGGTTGAGCGTGCCCTGGCGCCACACCTGAAAGAGCAGCGCGTTGAGCGCCGCCAGCGGCAACATCAGCCGCGCCTCCGCCCCCAGCGACGCCGGCCAGGGCGGCGGCAGGTCGGCGTGGGCGGGCACGCCGAGCCCGGCGTGGTTGGGCGGGGCCGTGGGCGGCAGCGCCTCGTCGGGGGGGCCCCCCACCCCAAACTCCAGCCGCCCCACCACCCCCCGCCCCGCCATCACCTCTCCCCCCGCCAGCGACAGCGTCACCTCCGCCTCCACGCGCGCCCCCAGCTCCTCGTCCTCAAAGCGCAGCGGCACCACCTCGAGCAGCGTGAGCGCGGAGCCCAGCTGCCCCTCGAGGGCCCGCGACAGCGCCCCCTCCACCAGCTCCTGCGCGAGCGAGTCGAGCCAGCGCCCCAGGGCGATCCGCAGGGCGCTCGTGAGCGTGTCGAGCAGCGCCTGCGCCAGCGGGTCCTCCATGCGCCCCTCGAGCGACTCGAGCGCCACGCCCACGTCGCGGATCGACAGCGAGAGCGCCCCGCCCTCCACGCGCGCCGCGAGGCGGACAAACGCGCTCAGGTCGGCCTCCACCTCCCCGCCGAGCCCCACCGCCAGCCCCTCCACCGACGCCGCGCCGCGCGTGGTGAGCGTGAGCTGCCCGAGGCGCACGAACGCCTCAATGGCCCCCGGCGCCCCCGCCGCCCCGTCCTCCGCCCACAGCGACACCTCGGGGGCGCCCACGCGCGCGCTGTCGACCCACAGCGTCAGGGACTCGCCGCTGGCCACCTCGGGGTCAAAGAGGGCGCTGAGCTCGAGGTCGGCGAGCAGCGCCTGCAGGGGGTGGGCGAGGTCGGAGAAGCGCGCCGGCGCCCCCGGCGCCGCGGGGGGGGGCGAGGCGCCGTCGAGGAGCTCCTGCGGCAGCGCCACGAACGCCGACAGCGGCGTCGCGAGGCGCCCCTCGCGCACCGGGAGCAGGCGCGGCGCGTAGAGCGGCGCGCGCAGCACCTTGGTCATGGGGCGGCGCACGCCGTCGTCGGCGGCCACCTCGATGGGGTTGTAGCCGAACCGGGCGGGCACCGTGGCGCGGAAGCGCCCCTCGGCGTCCACCGGGAGCAGCGCGTCGTTGAGGAGGACGGCCACCTGCCCCCGCGCCTGCCCCTCCACCACGATCTCCCCGCCCTCCATCACCACCTCGTCGGGGGCGGGGCGCGTGAGCGTGAGGGTGGGCGGCGCGTCGTCCACGTAGAAGCTCACGCGCCCGCACACGTCGCGGTTGAGGCGCACGCAGGCGCTGAGCGCGCCCTGCCCCTCGCGCGTGAAGCGCACCTCGTCCCCGAGGGCGCCCCCCACCGCCGCGGCGTCCGCGGGGCGCGGGCTGATCACCATCGGCGGCGTGGGCACCACCTCGCCGTACGTGTCGTAGCAGGTGACCGCGAGGCGCGCCTCTTCGCCGCGCGCGTAGAGCGGGCGCGGGGGCGCGAGGGCGAGCTCCACGAACGCCACCGCGCGGGCGGCGCGCGCCTCGTCGCTCAGCCCCCCCTGCGCGCCCCCCTGCGCGCCCCCCTGCGCGCCCCCCGCGCTCACGCCCGCCTCGGCGCCCGCCCCTGCGCTCGCCCCTGCGTCCGCCGTCGACCCCGCCGTCGCCCCCGCCGCGCCCCCCGGCTCCCCCGCGAGGGTCGCGCGCGATACAGGGGGGGCGGAGTCACACGCGCAGAGCAGCGCGATGAGCGACGCGCGCGCCCACAGGGAGCGGCGTTGCGTCCTTGCGCGCATCACGCCGCTCACGTCAGTCACGCCACTCACGCCACCCATGCCACTCACGTTACTCGCGTCACTCACGTCACTCACGTCACTCACGTCACTCACGTCACTCACCTCACTCACCAAAGGCCCCGCCCACGCGCCAGCGCCCGCGGTCGCCCGAGAGGGCGGGCGCGCGGAGGCCGAGGCGGATCGTGGGGGGGAGGTTGAACTGCTCAAGGCCCGGCGGCACGCTCAGCTGCGGGAGGGGCAGCGCCGGGAAGCCGCCGTTGAGCGCCTCGTCCACGAGGCGCTGCAGCACCTCTGTTAGCGCCGCCTCGAGTCGCGCGCGCGCCGCCGCCGGCAGGCCCGCCCCGAGGGACAGCGACAGCGACTCGAGCCCCACCCCGTCAAAGCGCAGCGCGTCCTCCCCCTCCAGCCGCACCCCCGCCGTCAGGAACGCCGCCAGCGACACCGCGAAGGGCTCATCAAAGAAGCCCGGGTACACCACGCTCGCCGAGAGCGGCCCGAGCCCCACGCGCACCCGACTCGCCCCCTCCACGCCCTCCACGAGCGGCGGCGAGGGCAGCGACAGGCGCACGTCCACCCCCGCGGGCAGGTTGGCGCCCAGGCCCGCCGCCGCGCCGTTGGGCGCCTCAAAGAAGCCCGCCCGCCACAGCGCCCACATGGCCTGATTCACCACCGACAGCTGCACCGCCGCGCCCACCGGCGCGGCGCTGGGGAACGGACTCGCGCCGGCGGGCAGGAGGGGCGCGCCGAGGGGGGCGGCGGCGACGCGGGCGGGGCCGTCGACGCGGGTGCCGAGGCGCAGGTGGATGCCCGCGGGGGTGAAGTCGAGGGCGTCGAGGCGCGAGAGGAGCTGCAGCGTGACCTCGTCCCCCGCCGGCGTGGTGAGCCCGAACCCGGCGCCGAGCTCCCCCACCTCCACGTCGCTGAAGAGGCCGGTGAGCGCGTTGTCGAGCTCGCGCTCAAGGAAGCCGCGGATGGCGTCGGTGATGGTCCTGCGGATGAGCCCCTCGAAGGCGTTAAAGACCAGCTCGAGGATGAAGCCGGTGATGAAGCCGCTGAAGTCGCTGTCGAGGCGCCCCACCGTCACCTCGTTGAGCGCGCGCACGCTCACGCTCGCCCGCCCCCCGCCGCCGAGGCCGGCGTTGAAGCTGAGGTCCACGGTGATCTGCGGCGTGGAGATGCGGGCGGTGTTGCCGAGCGTGCCGCGCAGCCGGGCGGTGACGCTCACGTCGCGCAGCGTCACCCGCGTCTGCAGGCCCGCCTGCAGCAGCGTGAGCGCTAGCTCGTTGGCGCGGCTGATGCCAAAGTCCTCGTAGTCCACCCCGAGGCGAAAGAGGCACACGCCGAGCACGCGCGCCCGGCACTCGTTGGGGACGATGGGATTCTGGGCCAGAGTCGTCTGGTGCACCGTGTCGCGCAGCCCGGGGGCGTTGATCACGCGGCGCAGCACGTCGCCCACGCTCCGCAGCGGCGCGTCGCCCCCCCCGTCGTCCACCACCCCCTGCCCCAAGAAGAGCTCGAGGGCGTCGGCGAGCCACGCCCCCTCGCGGAGCGCCGCGGGCGCCGAGAAGTAGGCGCAGAAGGCGCTGCTCTCGCCGTCGACGCTCGTGGCGATGATGTTGTGCACGTTGAGCCCCCAGCGCGGCGTCACCTGCGCCGAGAAGCGCCCCTGCGGGTCGAGGGGCGCCTCCACCCCGTCCACGGTGAGGCGCTCGAGGCCGCTGAGGTCGGCCGCCTGCCCCGTGAGGGTGAGCGGCGCGCCCTCGGGGCTGAGCACGAGCTCGCCGGCGTTGGGCGAGAGGCAGCGGATGCCGGGGCCGGCGAAATCCACCACGAGGGCGCGCGACGCCTCGAGCGCCACCCCCGCCTCCGTCTCGCTGGTCACGCGCGCGCGCACCTCGTAGGTGCCGAGGGCGTCGAGGCGGAAGCGGCGGGCGCCGAAGGGGGAGAGCGCCGCGTCCCCCTCCACCTCCACCCGCGCCCCCTCCACCGCCTCGCCGCTGGCGTCGCGCGCCACGGGAATCACCTCCACCACCTGCCCCACCCGATAGATGGGGAGGTCGGGGCTGAGGGCGAGCTCGAGGGACGAGGGGGGGGCGGCGAGCGCCTGCACCTCCGCCGCCTGCGTCTCCTCCACCCCGAGCGCGAGGCAGCGCGCCTCGTAGCGCCCAGAGCGGTCGAGGCGCCACGCCGGCCCCACCCGCGCCACGCCCACGCCGGCGGGCGTCACCTGCTGCTCAAAGGTCACGCGGGGGACAGGGTTGCCGTCGGCGTCAAACGCCTCGCAGCCCACCCACACGCGCTCGCCGCGCGCCACCTCCTGCACGGCGACCCCGTCGGCGTCCTGAATCCGCGCCACGGTGCGGGCGGGCGGGCCGGGGAGGACGGTCCACAGCGCGGGCGTGGGGTCGATCAGGCCTAGCTCGGGCGCCCTGCAGGTGACCTCGTAGGCGCGGGCGCGGCGCCCCACGAGGCCCTGCGCGGTGCGCTCAAAGCCCTGGTCGGGGGTGACCTCCACGCGCAGGTCAGGGGCGCTGATCGGCTCACCCTGCTGGTCGAGGAGCTGGCAGGTGACGCGATTCTCCACCCCCGCCGCCGTGGCGCGCTCGCCCACGCGCGTCTCGACGGCGAAGGGGATGGGGTCAAAGACGGCGGCGTCGCGCGCGGCGCCCCCCACCCCCGCGTCGGGCGCCGCCCCGCCCTGCGCCCCGCCCTCCCCCTGCGCCCCGCCCTGCGCCCCGCCCTGCGCCCCGCCCTGCGCCCCGCCCTGCGCCCCG
>VGTA01000299.1 GCA_016874875.1 Deltaproteobacteria bacterium
GGGGCTGGGGCTGCGGGAGCTGGCGGCGGGCTACGCGCCCAGCGCGGCGCTCCTGCACGCGCTCGCGGCGCTCGCGGCGCTCGCCCTCGGGGGCGTGGGCTGGGGGGCGCGCGCCCGGCACGTCACCGCCGCGCGCGCCACGCAGGGGGTGGCGCTCGCCGCCCTCTCCCTCATCACGCTGAGCGCGGCGTGGCGCTACGGAGCGCTCTCGCGCGAGGCGGGGCTGCTCGCGCAGGGGGTCATCAGCCTCGCGGGGGGCGCCCTCGCGCTCCGGCAGCGCGCCGCGGGGCTGGCGCTCACCGCCGCCCTCGGCGCCTACCTCGCCCCCGCGCTCATGGCGCTGGGGGGCGCGCCCTCGCCGCTGAGCCCCGCCGGGGCGCTCGCCTACTACGCCACCCTCAACCTCTCGGCGCTGTGGCTCGCCGCGCGCGCCTCGTGGCGCTCGCTCAACCTCCTGAGTCTCGCCCTCAGCGCGCTCGTCCTCAGCCAGCTCCTCCTCAGCGCCCCGCTCGCCGCGCGCACGCCCCCTGGACTCCTCGAGGGCGCCGAGCGCGCGCTGCTGTGGGCCAGCCTCCTCAGCCTCATCGCCGCCCCCGCCCTCCACGCCCTCCGCGCCCGCTCCGCGCGCCTCGGGGTCCCCGACGGGCTCCTCATCTTCCTGCCCCCCGCCCTCGCCCTGCGCCTCGACCTCGCCCTCACCGCCGCCGAGGGCGCCGGGCGGGCGGCGGCGCCGGCGGGCCTCGCCGCGCTCTACGCGCTCCTCGGTCTCCTCAGCGCCCGCGGGGCCGCGGGGGGCGGCGGGCGCGCCCTCGCCGCCTGCTACCGCGCCACCGCGCTCACCTGCGCCGCCCTCGCCCTCCCGCCCCTGCTCTCGTGGGACGCCAGCGGGCTGACGTGGGCGGCGGCGGGGGTGGGGCTGGTGTGGCGCGCTGCGCGCGGGGGGGAGCGCCTAGAGCTCTATTTTGGCGCCACGCTGCCGCTAGCGGCTTACGCGGTGGCGCTGTGGAGCGCGGCGAGCGGCGCGGGGGGGAGCGCGGCGCTCCGCGGGGCGCTGGGGCTGTTCGCCCTCGCCGCGGCGCGCGCGGCGGGGCTGGGCGCGGAGAGCGCGGCGGGCGTGGAGAGCGGAGCGGGCGCGGCGGGCGCGGAGAGCGTGGCGGGCACGGAGAGCGCGGCGGGCGCGGAGAGCGCGGCGGGCGCGGAGAGCGCGGCGGGCGCGGAGAGCGCGGCGGGCGCGGCGGGGGTGGGGGCGCGGGCCCTCAGAGGCGTAGAGGAGGCGCTCGCCCCCCTCGGGCTGCTCGCCGCGCTCGTGGGCGGCGGCGAGGCGCTCGCGGAGGCACGCGGCGCCCTCCACCCCCTGAGCGCCTTCACCCTCGGCGCCGGAGTCGCCCTCGCCCTCGCCGTCGCCGCCGCCCTGCGCCTGCGGTGGGGGGCGCTCTCGGAGTCGGCGGCGCGGGCGGCGTCCGTGGGCGCGCCGCTGGTGGCGCTCGCGCTGTGGCGCTGGCAGGCGCTCGACGCCCTCGGCGCGCCCCCGCCGCCCCTGCACCTCCCCTGCGCCCTCGGCGCGCTCGCCGCCTGCCTCTGGGCCACGCGCGCGGCGCCGCCCCTGCCGGGCGTGGCGGCGCGGGCGCGCGCCGCCGTCCACGCCGGCGCCCTCGGCGCGCTCTGGGGGGCGCTCTCGGCGGCGGCGCCGGCGTGGGGGCTAGCGCGGGCGGTCACGGTCACGGTCACGCTCACGGCCACGGCGGCGGCGGGGCGGCTGCTGCTCACGCCCTCCGCGGCCCCGCGGGCGGCGCGCGTCCTCTGGGGGGCGCCGGTGGGCGCGGGCGCGGAGGCGGGGGCGCTCACCGCCGCCCTGCTCTGCGGGGCGCTCGGGCTCTCGCTCGAGCGCGGCGAGGGGTGGCCGCTGCTCAACCCGCTCACCCTCGCGCAGCTGGCGGCGCTCGGCGCGCTGTGGCGGGCGGAGCGCGCCGGGGACCTCTCGGCGCGGGCGGGCGCGGCGCTGCGGGCGGTGGGGTTCGTGTGCCTCAACGCCGCCCTCATGCGCGAGATGAGCCTGGCGGGGCTGGCGACCTTTGACCTCGGGCGCTTCTTCACGCAGCCGGCGCTGCAGGGCGCCACGGCCGTGGCGTGGGCGGCGCTGGCGCTGGGGTGGATGCGCGGCGGGAGCGCGGGGGGCGACGCGGCGCGCTGGCGCAGGGGGCTGCTCTTGATGGCGGTGACGCTGCTCAAGCTGCTCTGGGTGGACCTGTCGCTGTCGGGCGGGGGGGCGGCGGCGGGCTTCCTTGGGGCGGGGGGGCTGATGATCTTGGTGGGCTACTGGGCGCCGCACCCCGCCGCCCCCCCCCCCCCCGCCCCCCCCGACCCCCCCAGCGCCCCCGGGCCCCCTCGCTCCCCACCGCCCACCTGCCCCGCCTCGGGCTCTGCCAGACCCCGTCGCCCATCACGCCGCTCTCTCCCCCGCCGGGGCTCGAGGGGCTGCGCCTCTACGTCAAGCGCGACGGGCTCCTGAGCGCCCTCTACGGCGGCAACAAGGCGCGCAAGCTCGATTTCGTCCTCGCCGACGCGCTGCGCGGGGGGGCGCGCGCCGTGTGCACGGTGGGGGGCGAGGGGTCACACCACGCGCTCGCCACCGCCCTGCACGCCCGCGCCGTGGGGCTAGAGGCGCACCTGCTGCTCACGCCGCAGCCCCACACCGCGCACAGCCGCGCCACCCACGCCGCCGCCCTCGCCGCCGCCACGAGCGTGACCGCGCTCGCCGCCTCCGACCCGCGCTCTTTCGCCGTGGGGCTCGCCGCGTGGCGCGAGCGGCGGCGAGGGTACCTGATCCCAACAGGCGGCTCCTGCGCGCTCGGCGCCGTGGGCATGGCGGAGGGCGCGCTCGAGCTGCGCGCGCAGGTGGACGCGGGGCTGCTCCCCCCCCCGCGCGCCCTCTACATCGCCGCGGGCTCAGGGTCGAGTCTCGCCGGGCTCCTGCTCGGGTTAGCGGCCGCGTGGCCCGACCCCCGCGCGCGCCCCGAGGTGATCGCCGCGCGCGTCACCCCTCGCCACCTCGTGAGTCGCGGGCGCGTCTTGAGGATCCACGAGGAGCTCAAGGCGCTCCTGTGGGGGGAGGAGGCGCCCCCGCCCCACGTGGCCGCCCCCCCCCCCTTTGAGCTGCTCTCCGCCACAGGGCCCGGCTACGGCGCCCCGAGCGCCGCTGGAGAGGAGGCGCGGGGCTGGGCGGAGGGGGTGGGGTTCAAGCTCGACCCCTCCTATATGGGCAAGATGATGGGGCTGCTGTGGGCTCGCGAGCGGGAGCGCGCGCGGGAGGAGGGGCGCGCGGTGGTGGCGTGGGGCACGGGCGCCGAGTGAGCGCCGCTGAGCGGAGCGCCGCTGCCATGATCAGCGCATTTATTTATGCTTATGCTTATGCGAAGCGCTTATGCGAAGCGCTTATGCGAAGCGCTTATGCAAATCATTCATGAAGAATATCTGCGCAAGTACCCCCGCACGTCATACTTGCGCGCCGTGCTCTCCGACGTCATATAGCGCACCTTACCGTACACCGGGCGCTCAGGCCCCCACGCCCGATCAAAGCGCCCGAGGCACCAGAAGATGCCGCTGTAGCTGTTGGGGTCGCGCCCGTCGAGGGCATAGCGGTTATTGAGCCACACGAGGCGGCGGAGGGCCTCCTCGGGGGACGGCGACCACTCGAGGACCTTCTTACCCCACAGCATGCGCAGATAGTTGTGAATCCGCCCCTCGCGGCGGAGCTGGCGCTGCGCGGCGTTCCAGAGGGGGTCGTGGGTGCGCGCCTCATCGAGCGCCTCGAGCGAGTAGAGGTGCGCGCGGGGGTCGGCGCGGTGCTCCTCGAGCGTCTCGCGCGCCCACGACGGCAGCGAATCGTACTGATCATAGCCGCCGGGGGCGCCGGCGGGGTGATGGAAGCACATCACGAAGCCCAGCTCACGCCACGTGACCAGCTCATCCAAGAGCGCCTCCGCCCACGGCGGCGCGCCCCACCAGCCCTCCCGCGACCCCGTGGGACTCGGCGCCACGCGCGAGGGCGCCCAGCCGCCCGCGCGCAGGGCGACCTCCACGACCTCGTGAGGACTCAGGTGCCCAAAGTGGATGTGCGCCGACAGCCCCGACGCCGCCGAGTCCTCCACGTCGTTGCGCGCCTCGTGGTAGCGACGGAGGCCCTTGTCCACAAAGGCCGCCAGCAGCTCCGCCGCCCGCGCCGCCCCCCCCCGCGCGCACGGCGCCACCCCCTGCTCGATGGGCAGCGCCGCGAGGTCCACCGGGCGCGCCTCAAGCGACGGCCAGCGGGCGAGCGTCCCCGCCGGCACCGCCCCCCCCCGCGCGGCGGCGGCCGCGGGCTCCGCGAGGGGCTCCGCGCGCGGGAAGCGCTCCGCGCTCATGTGCGGCAGGAGGGTCTTTTGGAGGTGACGGCGGAAGCTGGCGGCGGTGGTGAAGGCGCGGTCGGTGGCGCGGAGCGGCAAAAGGCCGTTGCCGTCCACCAGCTCAAGGCGCCGCCCGAGGGCGCGCAGGCGCGCGGCGGCGGCGGCGAGCATGCGCGGGAGGAAGAAGCAGGGGTACTCGTCCGCCACCACCACGCACGCCCGCGCCGCGTGCGCCTCAAGGAGCCCGCGCCCCTCCCCCGCGCCCGCCTCCACGTACCCGTGATAGGCGACCCCCGCCGCCGCGAACGCCGCCGCGTTGTCGCGCATCCCGTCGAGCACAAAGGCGTGGTGGCGCGCCGAGGCCCACTCGTAGCCCACGCGCAGCGCCTCGAGGACCACGAGCGGCCGCCCGAGCTCCGCGCACCACCACAGCGCGCGCTGCAGCCCAAAGCTGTAGCGCGCGCGCCGCTGCGCCGTCATCCAGTACACCACCACCTCCCCCCGCGGGTCCGCGGGGAGGTCGCTCGGCGCGCTCAGGCGCTCGGGGGGGACGGGGGGGAACAGATTCACGAGCGGCGTCATAGCGAGTCCTCGGGCGCCCCCAGCTCAGACGAGGGCGCGCCGCGAGGAGAGATGCGCCACGCGCGGGTCGGATGCGCCCCGCGCCGGCTGCGCTACAGCCCGAGGCGCACCACGCGCACCCCCACCGCCGCGTCCCCCGCGGTGGGGCTAAAGTAAAGGCGGGCGGCGGCGCGCAGCTGAGTGACGGTCGAGTTGTAAGACCCACCGCGGACCACGTGCTGAACGGTGAGGCTATAGCCGCTGAACGTCGGGTCGCCGGAGTTGACGGGGCA
>VGTA01000300.1 GCA_016874875.1 Deltaproteobacteria bacterium
GCCGGCCCCGCCGACGCCGGCGCCCCCGACGCGCGCCCCGGCGACGCCGCGCCCCCCGACGCCGCCGGCGACCTCGGCGCCCCCGACATGGCCTGGACCTACGACCTCGGCGTCACCCCCGAGGACTACCGCGCCGCGCCGCCCCCCACCGACCGCCTCTACGCCGGCTACGCCGACCGCGACCTCGGCTACCCCGTGGGCGCCGCCGTGGTGGGCTTTGGGCCCCGCGCCGGCGTGGTCACACCTTTCGCGCGCCTCTACCCCGGCACCGACACGCAGCACACCGACCTCCTCGCCAGCGCCCTCGTCCTCCGCCAGGGGGAGACCGCGCTCGCGCTCGTGCGCCTAGAGATGATCGGCGTGTGGCAGGGGTTCGTGGTGGAGGTGCAGCGCGCCCTCCGCGCCCAGGGGCGCGGCGACCTCGCCGACGGGCTGATTCTGAGCGCCACCCACACCCACGCCAGCGGCGGGCAGGTCTTTAAGCACCCCATCGGCGAGCTCGCCGTGGGGCCCTTCTCCCCCGAGATGTACACCCGCTACCGGCGCGCCGTCCTCGACGCGGTCCTCAGCGCCGACGCCGCCGCCGCCCCCGCCCGCCTCGGCTACACCACCCTGCAGGTGGGCGACATCCACAGCGACCGGCGCTGCGAGAACGGCCCCGTGCAGGACGACACCCTCGGCCTCCTCAAGGTCACCGACGACGCCGGCGCCCTCAAGGCGCTGGTGGTGAACTACGCCATGCACGGCACCGTGGTGGGCAACGGCGAGCACGTGCTGTCGAGCGACGCCCCGGGCGCCGTGGAGCGGGGCATCGCGCAGCGCCTCCCCGCCGACGCCCCCGTGCTGTTCTTGCAGAGCTGGGCGGGCGACATGGCGCCGCGCGCCCCCGCGGAGCGGATCGGGGCGGGGAGCGACGCGCGCCCCGAGTTCGCGCAGCTCGACGCTATTGGCGCCGCCGCCGCCGCCCGCGTGATTCCCGCCCTCGACGGCATCGCCACCCACGACGACGTCCCCCTCGCCGTCAAGACGATTCGCTTCCCCGCGAGCAACGACCTCATCAACCCCGACGGCAGCTTTGACCGCTTCCCCTTCGGCGGCACCTTCTGCCTGCCCACCACCCCCAACTGCGACGCGCCGCAGCGCCTCTACACCCCCGAGAACCTCAACTGCCTGCGCGTACAGGAGGCCAACAAGATCGACTGGGCGCAGATCACCGCCGCCTACATCGGCGCCCCCGGCGAGGACCTCTCCGACCCCGCCGGCGCGCGCGAGGGGCTGGCGCTCGTCACCCTCCCCGGCGAGCCCCTCACCAGCGTGGGCGTGACGCTCCGCGAGGCCGTCAAGGCGCGCGCCGGCGTCCGAGACGCCTGGGTGCTCGGCTACGCGCAGGGCTACCTCGCCTACCTCATCCACCCCGACGACTTCTGGCTCGGCGGCTACGAGGGCGCCGGCGCGCTGTGGGGGCCTGGCTTTGGGGAGTTCCTCATCGAGCGGGGGGCGCAGATCGCCGCCCACCTCCTCGACTCGACGCGCCCGCTGAGCTTCCTGCCCGTCCCGCTCCCCGCGGTGGAGCCCATCCCCGACGCCGAGTACGCCGTCACCCCCTCCGCCACCCCCCCCGCCTGGCGCGCCCAGCCCGCCGCCGACGGCGGCCTGTGGCGGGCGCGCTGGCTAGGCGGCGACCCCGTGGTGGACCTCCCCGTCGTGTCGCTCGAGCGCCTCGCCGACGCCCCCGGCGCCCCCGGCGCCTGGGAGCCCGTCCGCCACCCCAGCGGCCGCTCCTGGAGCAGCCGCGGCCCCGAGCTGCAGATCGCCCTCAGCGTCACCCCCACCTACGCGGAGCGCATGGTGGCCCCGGAGCGCGAGTTCGAGTGGCGCGTCGAGCTGCCCGCCCGCTACGCCGTCACCCCCAGCGGCGGCGCCCAGCTCACCGGCGTCCACCGCCTCGTGGTGCGCGGCGCCGCGCACGACGGCCCCTACGCCCTCACCAGCGAGCCCTTTGAGCTGCTCCCCTGAGGGCGCCCCCCCTCAGAGGCTGCGCGGGGGGGCGCCGCGGGGGGGGGCGGGGCGAGCGGGGCGGGGGAGCGCCTCGCTGGGGGGGGCCTCGCGGGGGGGCGCCTCGCGGGGGGGCGGCGCCCCATGCCCGTCGAGACTCTCCTCGGCGGGGTGCTGCGCGCTCGGGACGTGCTGCGCGGCGATGAGGTACAGCAGCGCGTAGAGCAGCTTGGGGCGACCGCGGAGGTCGGGGTTAGCCGGCATCAGCGCGCTCTGCCCGATCGCCAGCCCCCCCCCCACCACCGCCCGCCGCAGCAGGCGGAGGCGCTCTGCGTGCGGCACACGCCCGAACCAGTCGCTCCGCGTGAGGTCTTGAGGGCGCGGGCTGAGCCCCTGACTCAGCGGCCCGTCGCCGCGCAGGTCGCGCCCGTGACAGCGCTCGCAGCGCTCGCGGTAGAGCTCGCGTGCTGCGTCGAGGTCGTCCTCCTCGGGCTTGGGGAAGGTGAGCACGAAAGAGTCCCGCGCGCCCGGCTCCGTCGGCGCCGCCCACGCCGCCCCGCCCAGGTGCACCCCGCCCGGGAGCACCCCGCCCAGGAGCGCCCCGCCTAGGAGCGCCCCGCCTAGGAGCGCCCCGCTCCACGAAAAACCCCCTACTTGGGGCGCAGGTGTTGATTTTGTGTTGTGCATCTCGTCGCGCCTTGTGAACCTATACCAAATCTGTGATCCGCGCGCCGCGCCCCCTCAGGCCGCGACCACCGCGCAGCGAAGATAGCACACAGCCCCTCGCGGCGCACCGCCGACGGAGAGAAGAGAGCGACAATGGAGAGAGTGCAGATGACCCGCGAGGGACACAAGGAGCTCGCGGAGCGGCTCTACGAGCTCAAGAGCCGCGGGCGGCGCGAGGTGGCCGACGAGCTGGAGGTGGCGCGCGCCCACGGCGACCTGCGCGAGAACGCGGACTACGACGCCGCCAAAGAGAAGCAGGGCATGCTTGAGGCGCAGATTCGCCACTTTGAGGACCTGCTCGCCCGCGCCGAGGTGGTGGAGCCGCAGACCGTCTCCACCGACCGCGTGTCGTTTGGCCTCGTGGTCAAGGCCGAGAACCTCAACACCGGCAAGGTGCTCGAGTACCAGATCGTGAGCGAGCTCGAGGCCAACCTCGCCCGCAAGCGCATCGCCATCACCGCGCCCCTCATCAAGCCCCTCATCGGCAAGCGGGTGGGGGACTTTGCGGAGGTGGAGCTCAACGGGGATCATCAGGAGCTCGAGATCCTTGAGATTCGCCGCCCCTAGCCCCGCGCGCGCCGCGCGCCGCCCCCTCACGCTCGCCGCCCTCCTCCTGAGCGCCCTCCTCCTCGGCCCCCTCGCCCGGAGCGCCCCCGCGCGCGCCGAGCGCCGCGTGGTGATCTTTCACACCTCCGACATCCACGGCTACTCCAAGCCCCGCGCCGTCCCGTGGAGCGAGGCGCCCGGGCGCCTCATCGGCGGCTTTGAGGCGCTCGGCGCGCACCTCGACGCCGAGGAGGCGCCGTACCTGCTGCTGGATTCGGGCGATTTCTTCCAGGGCGCCCCGGAGGGCACCCTCAGCCGCGGGCGCGCCATCGTGGAGCTCATGAACGCCAGCGGCTACGACGCGGTGGCGGTGGGCAACCACGAGTACGACTTTGGCGAGGACAACCTCAAGGCCCTCGCCCGCCTCGCCCGCTTCCCCCTGCTCGCCGCCAACATCCAGCGCGCCGCCGACGGCGCGCCGGCGGAGTACGCGCGCCCCTGGGCGCTCTTTGAGCGCGGCGGCGTGCGCGTGGGGGTGGTGGGGCTCGCCACCCGCTTCACGAGCACCGCCACCCTGCCGGCGCACGTGGCGCACCTCCGCTTTGTGGACGAGGTGGCGGCGGCGCGCCCGCACGTGGCAGCGCTCCGGGCGGCGGGGGCGGACGTGGTGGTGGCGCTCACCCACTGCGGGGTGGGGCCGGGCGTGTCGCGCAGGCGCGTGGACGTGTCCACCTACACGCCGAGCGAGGAGGACCTCCACTACCCCGGCGACATCGAGGTGGCGCGCGCGGCGGGGGTGGACCTGGTGCTCGGCGGGCACGCCCACGCCGCGTTCTCGGCGCTGTGGGCGCCCCCGGGGGGCGCCTTGATCGCGCAGAGCGGCGAGCAGCTCGAGCACGTGTCGCGGGTGGTGGTGCGCGTGCCCGACGGCGGCGGGGCGCCTCAGGTCGAGGGGCGCCTCGTGCCGCTGTGGGCCGACGCGCTCCCCGCCCCCCGCGGCGAACGCGCGCCCGGCGCCGGCGAGAGCCTGCGCGCGCGCCTGCGCAGCGAGGTGGCGCGCCTCTCGTCGCAGGTGGACGCGCAGATGAGCGCGGTGGTCGGCGAGGCGGCGGAGCCCCTGCCGCGCTTCGTGGACCCGCCCCACCTCGACGGGCCCCTCCCCAACCTGTTCTGTGACGCGATGGCGCGCGTGGCGGGCGCCGACCTCGCCCTCCACAACACCTTTGGCTTCCGCAGCGACCTGCCGCGCGGGCCGCTCACCGTGGGGCACCTCTACCAGGTCATGCCGTTCGACAACCAGCTAGCGGTGATGAGCCTGACGGGCGCGCAGCTCAAGCGACTCCTCGCGGACAACATCGAGGGGGGCGCCAGCCGCCTGCAGGTGTCGCGGCACCTGTCGCTCGACGTGGCGCTGTCGCCCACGGGCGCCCTCGCCGGCGCCGCCCTGCGCTTTGAGGGGGCGCCCATCGACGAGGCGCGCGTCTTTCGCGTGGCGATGAACAGCTACATGGCCGGGGGCGGCAGCTGCTGTCAGGCGCTCGCGGCGCTCCCCTCCACCGACACCTCGATTCCCCTGCGCGTGCTCTTTATGGACGAGGTGCGCGCGCAGAGCCCCCTCCGCGCCCCCGCCACGGGGCGCATACGGCGCGTGGAGCGCCTAGAGGAGCCCGCCCCCGCCCCTATCCGCTGAGCGCGCGCTCTAGGGCGAGCGCGAGGAGGCAGAGGGCGAGCGCGAGGGGGGGGGCGGCGCGGCGGGGGGCGCGGCTGAGGGCGAGGGCGCTGAGGGTGAGCAGGGCGAGGCGGGCGGCGAGGGCGCCCCCCGCCCCCCCCGCGCCGCTTGAGGCGCTGAGGCGCGCCCACCCCCCCGCCCCCCACGCCCACTCCTCCCCGCCCACGCGCGCCCACACGCCGAGCGCCTCCCCGCCCGCCCCCGTGACCACCTCGAGCCCCGCCCCCGCCCCCG
>VGTA01000301.1 GCA_016874875.1 Deltaproteobacteria bacterium
CACATATTGCGCCCTTTCTCGCTTTCAGAGCGCGCTTTCAGAGACATTCCTCATTTCGCGGATTCTGAGATTCCGAGATTGCGCGCCAAGCGCCACAAAGACATGATCAAGCCCCTCGCCCCCCCCAAGGAGCCACCCCCATGCACAACGACGCCCCCCCGCCCCCCTACACGCTCTACGGCGGCCCCAAGAACCGCGGTCTGCGCGTCATCTGGGCGCTCCGAGAGCTCGGGCAGCCCTTTGAGCTGCGCGACATCGACCTCTTTGGGGGCGAGCAGCGCGCCGAGGGCTTCCTCCGCCTCAACCCGGCCGGCAAGGTCCCGGCGCTCGTGGACCGCCGCGGGGGTGAGGGGGAGGCGCCGCTCGTGGTGACGGAGTCGGTGGCGATTCTCAACCACCTCGCCGAGGAGCACGCCGACGCCGCCGCGCCGCTGATGCCGTCGGGGCGGGCGGCGCGGGCGGCGTACCACCAGTGGATGTCGTTCGGCGCCACCGAGCTCGAGCCGCCGGTGTGGGTGTTCGCCAAGCACAGCTTCATCTACTCCCCCGACAAGCGCGTGGAGCCCATCAAGGTGACGAGCGCCTTTGAGCACCTCCGCGCCACCCGCCACCTCGCCGCCGCCCTCGCCGACGGGCGCCCCTTTGTGCTCGGCGAGGCGTTCTCCGCCGCCGACATCTTCCTCGGGCAGACGCTGATGTGGGCGGAGCAGCAGGGGCTCAAGCGCGCGGACGGCTGCGACGACTACCTGCGCCGCCTCCGCGCCCGCCCCGCGCTGGCGGGCGCCCTTCAGGGCTGAGGGGCGGGGGCGGGGGCGGGGGCGGGGGCGGGCTCGGGGAGGAGCGTGAGGTCGGCGAAGGCGTCGAGGGCGTGGAAGTCGGGCACCACCGGCGGCGAGAGGGCGGCGGCGCGCTGCGGTCCCCCCTGCGGGGCGTCGAACCGGAAGAGGTTGAGGCGCCAGCGGGCGTTGGCGGCGAGGGGGAGCGCGGCGCCGGGGACCTCGGAGGCGGGAATCCGCAGCTCGGCGGTCCAGGCGCGGTCCTGGTCGCCGCGCTCGTTGAGCGTCCCGTCCACCCACACGCCGGTCTCGAGGCCGCGCATGTCCCAAGCGCGGGCGGCGGGGAGGTCCTTGCGGTAGCTGGCGAACCGGGCGTCAAAGACCACGTTGGCGGGAGTGACCTGCAGCTCTAGGTAGTCGAGGTGGTCGCCGTCGGGGTCCAAGAAGACCTCCACCACCTCCTGCTCCCAGGTGTCGCTGTCGCGGGCGGTGAAGGTGCTCCAGACGTCGGTGTCCCTGCACTCGACCGCGACGTAGAGCGCGTCGGGCGCCCACACGAACTTGGCGCGGGTGGCGGGCGCCTGCGCGCCGGGCTCGCCGCTCGGCGCGCCCCACCAGCGCGTCCAGGACGCCGCCGCCCAAGCGGGGTCATCGAGGCGCCCGTCGACGGCGGGGCGGGGGCGCGCGCCGAGGGCGGCGGCCTTGGCGTGGGGCCGGTGGCGCCCCGCGCCCACCTTGAGCGACGCCACCGCCACCCGCCGCTGCCCGTCCACCGCCACCCCCGCCGCCCGCGCCGCCCCGGGGGGCAGCGCGCCGAGGGCGGCGGGCAGGCGCTCGGCGCCGCGGAAGAGGCCGAGGTAGAGGGTGGCCTGCGCGGGCGGGAAGCGGGGACTCAGCCGAAAGCGCTGCACGTCGCGCACCACCTGCCCGCGCCGCAGCGCGCTCAGCGGGAGCAGGCCGCCCACGGGGGCGTGGTCGAGATTCTGAAAGGCGCCCTGGCGCGGCCCCTGGAGGTGCACGAGGAGCTGCGTGCCGGCGGGGATGTCGTCGAGGGCCTCGAGGTAGTAGGTGGCGGTCACCACCTCGCCGGGGCGCGCCTCCGCGCGGTCGAGGTCCACCCCGATCACGCGCAGGAGCCCGCCCACCTCCGCCCCCACCTGCCGCGCCCCGAGGGCGGCGCGCGCGGCGGGCGTGGGGGAGAGCAGGTGCGCGGCCACCTGCGCGCGCTGCGCCTCGCTGAGCGGGGCGGGCTCCGGGAAGTAGCAGCCCGCCCACAGCGCGCAGGCGAGGAGCGGGAGGGCGGCGCGGTGAGGGCGCGCGCGCGCCCTCACCGCGCCGCACCCTTGAGGAGGCCCCGCTTGGTGCGCTCGAGCGTCTCGGCGCCCTCGCGGTGGAACAGGAGCTCGAGGTCCTTGACGCGGCGGTCGACGCGGAGGTCGATGCGATAGTCGAGGTTGGTCCAGCGCTCGCCGCGGAAGTCCCCCTCGTCAAAGCCCACCCCGGCGCCGAGGCGGTCCTTGATGGCCTCCTTGAGGTTGCTGTGCAGCTCGGGGTGCGAGTACTCGGGCTGGAAGGTGGCCACCACGCTCTCCACCACCCGCAGCGTGCGGTCGAGGGTGTAGACCACGGTCTGGAACGGCGGGTCGGTGTAGGTGACGGCGAGGAAGCGCTGCGAGTACGTCTCCTCGAGGCGCGGCTCCTGCTCTCGGAGGTTGCCCACGGGGTCGCCCGGCTTGCGCAGGACCTGCGCGGGGGGGTAGGGCAGACTCTGGAAGATGGTGGGCGCCTGCACCGCCACCTCGGGGCGCGCGCTGGCGTCCGCCTGCCGAGGCGCCTCCTCCGCGGCGCCGGCGTCGAGGGGCAGCCCCTGTAGGGTGAGGGGGCTGTCGCCTTTGCAGCCGGCGAGGAGGAGCGGCGCGGCGGCGCACAGCAGGACTGCACGCTGGAGGACTGCGCGCTGGAGGACTGCGCGCTGGAGGGCGGCGCGCAGCAGGACTGCGCGCTGGAGGGCGGCGGGGGGCGTGGAGGGGGCTGTCATGGGGCGTTGGACCTGCGTGCCAGTCGGGGAGCGCGCCGCCCGCGCGGGCGGGGGCGGGGGTGTTTGGGGGGACGATAGCAGGTTCCGCGCGCCGTGGGAACGGGGGCGCGGCGCGCGGAGGGGGGCGGTGGGGTTGCGGTTGGCAACGGGGGGAGCGGTCTGATACTGTGATCCGCTCAGCACACCGACGCCCGGCGCCCGCGCGGCGCGAAAGGACCCCCCACCTATGCGAATGATCTTCATCGGCCCCCCCGGCGCCGGCAAGGGCACGCAGGCGGCGCGCCTCGTGGACCACTTCAAGATTCCCCACATCTCCACCGGCGACATGTTCCGCGCCGCCGTGCAGGCGGGCACCCCGATGGGCGTGGAGGCGGACCGCTACATGAAGGCGGGGCGGCTGGTGCCCGACGAGGTGGTCATCGGCATGGTGCGCGAGCGCCTCGCCGCCCCCGACACCGCCCCGGGCTTTATGCTCGACGGCTTCCCCCGCACCCGCCCGCAGGCCGAGGCGCTCGCCGAGGCGCTCGCCGCCGACGGGCGCGCCCTCGACGCCGTGCTGCTCCTAGAGGTGCCCGACGCGCTGATCGTGGAGCGCATCGTGGGGCGGCGCACCGACCCCGAGACGGGCGCCATCTACCACCTCACCTTCAGCCCCCCCCCCGCCGCGGTCGCCGCTCGCCTCATCCACCGCAAGGACGACACCGAGGAGGCGGTGCGCGCGCGCCTCGACGCCTACCACAACCAGACGGCGCCGGTGGTGCCCTTCTACGAGGGCGTGGGGCTGCTCCGGCGCGTGAACGGCGTGGGCGACCCCGACGGCGTGACGGCGGCGATTCGCGCCGCGCTCGCCTGAGGGGCGCCGTGAGCGCCCCCGCCAAGCCCCCCGCCCCCCTCGACCCGCTGCTCTACGTGGCGCTCCACCAGGGCACGCAGGGCGACGTGCGCTTCTACGTGGAGCGCTGCGCCGGCGAGGCGCACACCGCGCCCGGCGCGCCCCCCCCGCCGCCGCCCTCCCCCGCCGCGCCGCCCAAGCGCGCGGCGCTCGAGCTCGGGAGCGGCGCGGGGCGCGTGGCGCTGCCCCTCCTCGAGGCGGGGCTGCGCGTGGTGGCGGTGGACAACCACCCCGGCCTGCTCAGCCTCCTGTCCAAGACCGCCGCCCGCCGCGGCCTCAGCGCGCACCTCAAGGCGGTGGAGGGCGACATCCGCGCCCTCAGCCTCAAGGAGCGCTTTGACTACGTGCTCATCCCCTACAACACGCTCTACTGCCTGCTCACCTGGGACGAGCAGGTGGACTGCCTCACCCGCGCCGCCGAGCACCTCAAGCCGGGCGGGGAGGTGATCCTAGACGGCTACCTGCTCCCGGACCCCGAGGAGTATGAGTACGAGTCGGGGGAGGACTTTGAGCCCCTCGCGGTGGTGCCCCTGCCCCGCCTCGAGGAGGACGGCGCGCTCCCCGATGCCCTCTGGCGCCTCGCGGACCTGCGCCGCCCGCCGCCCGCCGAGGACGCCGACGCCGAGGACGCCGACGCCGAGGGCGCTGACGCCGAGGACGCTGACGCCGACGCCGACGCCGACGCCGACGCCGACGCCGACGCCGACGCCGACGCCGACGCCGACGCCGACGCCGACGCCGACGCCGACGCCGACGTCCTCACCGATGACCTCGTGGGGGTCGAGGAGCTCGACGTCCACGACACGCCGCGGCAGCGCTGCGAGGTGCGCTACCGCTTCCGCCTCCCGGGTGGGGGGCGGCGGGAGGAGTCCATCGAGCACCGCTACATCTACCCCAAGCAGCTCGACGAGATGCTCGAGGCCGCCGGCCTTGAGCGCGCGCGCTGGTGGTCGGATTTTGAGCCCCTTGAGCTCGACGAGCTCACGGAGCAGTGGGCGCTGACGGCGCGCGCGGCGCGGGGGCGGCGGCTGACGCGCGGGGGCGGGCGGCGGCGCTGAGGCGGGCGGCGGCGCTGAGGCGGGCGGGCGCGCGTCACGGGGCGCGCGGCCCCCCTCGCCACACCGCCACCATGCGCCGCGCCATCTCCGCCGTGTTGTACACCTCCTCCACGCGCCGCACGCACGCCGCGGACCAGCGCGCGAGGCGGGCGTCGTCCGCTAGCGCCTCCGCCACCGCCGCCGCCAGCCCCGCGTCGTCCCCTTGGCGAAACCACAGCCCCGTCACCCCCCCCTCGTGCGCCGCCACCTCGGGCATCTGCCGCAGGCGGTCGTCGTGCAAGACGCAGGGCAGCCCGTACGCCATGGCGTGAATCACGCTCAACCCCACCGCCCCCGGATACACAAACAGCCGGCAGCGATTCGCCACCTCCGCGATCACCCCCTCGTCCACCGTCGCCCCGCGCCAGCGCACCCGCCCGCCCACGCCCAGCGCCGCCGCCAGCGCGCGCAGGCCCTCCTCCGCC
>VGTA01000302.1 GCA_016874875.1 Deltaproteobacteria bacterium
CACCCGCCGCGCCAGCGCCCCCGCCCCCTCAAACCGCCCGCCCCCCTCCCCGCCCGTCCCCACGAAATCCGTGTCACACCAGCGCGCGCACCCCCCTCGCCCCTTGAGCCGGTCCTCCTCGCGCCCCGACCAGAGGTTGCAGCCGCTGAACCGCAAAAAGACCGCGGCGCGCCCCGCGTTGGCGCCCTCTCCTTGGAGGGTGTAGAACAGCTCTTTGACTGCGTAGGGCATAGCGGGCACCGCGGGGGAGAGGGGGGGCGCGGGGGGCGCGGCGGGGAGGGGGCGCGGAGGGTAGCGCGGGGGGCGCGCCGCGTCAAACGCGCGCCGCGTCAAACGCGCGCCGCGTCAAACGCGCCCCGCGCCCTCAGGCCCCATAGACCCGCACCCGGTTGATCCCCCCGTCCGGGAACACCTCCACCCGCAGCCGCCCCGACACCGCCCCCCGCAGCGGCAGGCGGAGGCGGTTGGCGGCGAAGGGCTTGACGTCGACGCGGGGCGCCACCTCCTCCCACGCCTCGCCCACCCACGCGAGCACCCGCAGCGCGCGGGGGTTGTTGTTGACGAAGTGCGTGAAGTCGAGCTCCATCGACTCTAGGCGCGCCTCGGCGCCGAGCGCGAGCTCGAGCACCTCAAAGTGCCCCGGCGCGCGGCTGCGCGCCGACTCGAAGCCGTCGAACATGTGCAGCGGCGGCAGGGGCGAGAGCACCTGGCTGGCGGGCCCGTAGTGCTCGTTGGTCACCCCGAGCACCCGCCCCCCGCTCGCCAAGCACGCCAGGTCCACCCGCCCCCCGTCCCGCGCCGGCAGCCCCGGCGTGGGGTGGAAGGGCACCGTGAGCGGCTTGCGCGGCTTGGGGATCGGGCGCGCGAACCGCTCCGGCGCGGCGCGGTCGAGGGGCGCGAACAGGGCGGCCTCCTCCGCGCTCAGCGCCTCGTACACGCCGAGCCGCGACAGCCCGCCGTCGGGCCACATCTCCACGCGCAGCTCGTCAAAGGGCCCCGCGTGTGCCCCGAGGTCCACGCGCAGCCGCGCGTGCCCCTTGAGCGCCAGCCGCGGCGTGACCTCCTCCCACGCGCCGCCGCCCGCGCGCCCGAGCAGCCGCGCCCCCTCGGGGTGGTTGCCGTCGTGGTACTCGGTGGAGAGGCTCACCCAGCGCACCCGCCCGGGGCGCGCGAGGCGCAGCTCCACGTGCTCCTCGGGGCGCGGGTTGTGCCGCGCCGACTCCCAGCTGTCCATCACCTTCCCCTGCGCGCAGTAGAGCGTGGGGTCGAAGGTGGGGCGGTGGGGCGAGATCAGGTTCTCGGCGCGGGCGAAACGCTGGTTGGACACCCGCAGGAGCGCGGCGCCCACCACGAGGTTGCGCGCGCTCAGCGGCTCCTCCTCGGGGACGGCGCCGCGGGCGGTGGGGGGCGGCAGGCGGGGCTCAAAGGCGCTCAGGAGGAGGTCGCGGTAGCCCAGATTCACGCGCTGCTCCGCCGGCAGCGACGAGGGGTCCCACCCCGCCGCGCGGCGGGCGGCGAGGGCGGCGTGGTCCACCCCGCGCACCCCGAGCGCCCCCAAGATGAGCCCCGCCGCCTCCGCCACGAACGGCACCCCCGACTGGTCGGCGTTGCAGAGCACCACCAGCCCCTTGCCGCGGTCGGGGCCGGCGAAACAGTGCAGGTAGAGGGCGCGGTAACCCTCGTTGGAGCCCTGGTGGAGCATGAGGCGGTTGTCGCCCGCCTCCGTCACGAACACCCCGAGCCCCGCGTCGCAGGCCATGAACTCGCGGCAGCCGAGGTCGCGCCCGTAGAGCGCGCGCGCCGCCGCGTCGTGCGACAGCCCCCCCGCGCCGTCGAGGTCCCAGTAGGCGCGCTCGAGCCCCACGAGCAGCCGCGCCACGTCGGCGGCGGACGCGAGGGCGCCGGCGGCGAACCCCGGGAACACGAGCCGCCCCCCGGGCACCCGCGCCCCCCCGTCGAGGAAGCCGTCCGCCACCTCCGCCCCCGCCGGCAGGCGCGCGCCCGAGCCGTCGAGGGTGAGC
Source organism: Deltaproteobacteria bacterium (assembly GCA_016874875.1). Taxonomy (GTDB): domain Bacteria; phylum Myxococcota_A; class Bradymonadia; order UBA7976; family VGTA01; genus VGTA01. The sequence goes on from VGTA01000302.1 coordinate 2,022, forward strand.
CCGGCGGCGCCGAGGTCGCGGGCGAGCGCCTCGCCCTCCTCGGCGGCGGGGCGCCCCGCGAGGAGCGCCACGAGGTGCTCGAGCACCAAGAAGCCGCCCCCCGAGTACCCAAAGCGCGTCCCCGGGTCGCTCACCACGCGCACCCCGAGGTAGCCGCGCGCCCGCGCCCGCTCGGAGGTCCCCTCGATGAGCTCCAAGACCGGCGGCGGGGGCTCGCTGAGGGGCCAGCCCTGCACGTAGTGCTGGCTGAGTCCCTGGTGGCTCATGAGGTGCGCCAGCGTCACCCGCCCCGCCCACGCCGGGTCGCCCCCCTCCGCCGCCCGCAGGCGCAGGGGCGAGCCGAGGCGCGCGAGGAGGTCATTGACGGGCTCGTCGAGCGAGAGCCCGCGGCGCTCGGCGAGGCGCAGGGCGCAGAGGGCGCCCACGGTCTTGCTGAGGGAGGCGACCTCAAAGCGCGCCTCCGCCCCGCAGCCGAGCCCGAGCGCCTGCACCCGCCCCCCCTCGCAGATCGCCACCCCCGCCGCCCGCACCCCGGCGCGGCGGCGGAGCGCCTCGAGGCCGTCGGCGAGGGCGCGCGCCGCGCTCGGCGGCGTGAGGCGCAGGCGGGTGGCGGCGATCTCCCACAGCGCCTCGCGCGCCGCGCGCAGCTCCTCCCCCTCGGGGCGCCCGAGGCGCGCGCGCAGCGCCGCTAGGAGCTCCGCGCCGCCCCTGCCGCGCGCCGACACCAAGAACTTAAAGCCGTAGCGCGCGCGGTACTCCGCGCCGAGGGCGGCGAGGGCGTCGAGGGTCTCGCGCTGCTCCTCAAAGACGCGCGCCTGCTCAGCGGCGGCGTGGGCGTCGAGGCCGCGGCGGGGCTGGCCGATGTCGCCGTGGAACGACGCCGCCTCGATCACCTCGTCTTTGGAGAAGCCCATCACCGCCGCGCGCATGGCCCCCTCGTCCCACGCGGGGCGCGCCGCCGCCTCGCGGGCGAAGCGCGCCGCGCCGCACAGCTCAAAGGCGTCACAGAAGCGGCGGGTGTAGGGGTCGAGCTCGTAGCGCCCCGGGGCGAGGCGGCGCGCCTCGGCGAGCGGGTCGGCGGCGTCGCGGACGGCGCGGAGGGTGAAGGGCAGGAGCAGCTCCGTGGCGAACTCCGGCGGCTCCTCCGCCGTCATCAGCAGCATCATCAGCTCAAAGGCGACGGGGTACCAGCGCGCCGTGCGCTCGTCCCACTTCACCTGCACGAGCTTGCGCCCATCGGAGAGGTCCTGGCGGATAAAGCGGAGCTCCTCGAACGCCACGCGCGCGAGGTCCTCGCGCGACACGCGCCCGTGGCGCACCTCCGCCCACACCTCCCAGCGCGAGCGCTCCGCCGTGGCGAGGTCGTCCATCACGCGCACCGGCGTGCCGCGCACCTCCGCCGGCAGCGCCACGCAGCCGTTGCCGCTCAGCCAGTCCACCAGGTACTGCAGCGACTGGAACACGTTGTAGCGGACCTCCTCGAGGTCGTGGTTGGGCACCGTGTCGGACTCGCGGAGGTCCGCCACGATGAGCGCGCGCTCGTAGCCCGGCTCCCCCGGCGTGAGCCCGCGCACGTCCTCCCCCTCAACAAAGCGCTCCGCCTCCTCAGCGTAGGGCGGCAGCAGCACGTCGCGGCAGAGGCGGCGGAGGGGCGCGGGGTCGCCGGCGGCGCGGAGGCGCCACGCCTGCACGAGCGCCAGCCCGAGGCGCACGAAGTCGGGGTGCGCCACCCAGAAGCCGCTCAGGCCGCGCTTGAGCTGCGTCACCACGTCCTTGAAGTAGCCGAGGAGCGTCACCTGAAACGAGGGGCTGCGGAGGTCGGTGGAGGTGGGGAGGACGCCGTACATGCCCCCCACCGTCACCCCGCCGCGCGAGCCCACCACGTCCGCCACCAGGCGGTGGGACGCCTGGATGTACTTGATCACGATGTCGGGGTCCGCCTTCACGGGGATGCGGTAGTTGGGGTCCTCCTTAAAGAGGCGCGCCGTGGAGGCGAGGAAGTCGTGCCAGCCGAGGGAGGCGCCGGCGAAATAGGGGTGGAGGGCGTCCATCAGCTCATGCACGCGGAGGATCACGCGGGGGTTCTCGAGCACCACCATCAGGCGCACCGAGCCGCGCGCATACCCCGGCGTCACCGCCGCCACCCGCTCCTCCGCCGCCGCGAGCACCGCGCGCAGGTACGCCGCCTCCTCCTCCGTCTCGAGCTTAGGCACATAGAACACCAGCGCCTCGGGGCGGGCGCGGTGGGCGTAGAGGTGCAGGGCGAGGTCATAGAGGTGGAGCGGGAGGGGGCTGCCCTCATAGAACAGGAAGGGGCAGGGGAGCGCGAGCCCCGGGAAGCGCTTGATGGGGAGCGCGAGGTGGTCAGCGGCGAGCGCGTAGCGGCGGACGGCGCCGTCGGGGCGCTCCTCCTCAAGCGACAGCGAGCCCTCAAAGCACCCCGCGAGGTTGCGCGCCGCGCTCACCAGGTCAGCGCGCAGGGGCGTCTTAGAGTCCTCGTCATCCGCCCCCCACTTAGGCGACGCCGCCTCCGGGGGGAGCGCCGCGAGGAGCTCGCGCACCACCTCGGGCTCATCGGCGAGCTGGCGGTGGTAGGCGTTCATGGCGTTGATGGAGAGCTTGGCGCTGTCGGGGGGCCCAAAGAGGGTCACGTGGGAGCCCCGCAGGTGCGCCGGCAGCGGCGCCACCGGCGCCCCCCCCGCGCGGCAGTACCCCTCCTGGAGCGGCCCCATCACCACGCGCCCCTCCTCGTCCTGAAGCCCGATGACCGTGTGGTAGCGCGGGTCGTCGATGGTGAGCCCGAGGCGCTCGTTGAGGGCGTAGCAGGCGCGCGCGCGCTCGTCGATAAAGGCGCGGTCCGCCTCGCGGCGGGCGAGCACGGCGGCGAGGAGCGGGCGGGTCTCCTCGTAGAGCGCCACGAGGAAGCGGAGCGCCTCGGGGTCCTCGAGCGCCCCCGCCCCCTCGCCGTCCACCTCCACGAGCCCCGGGATCCCCTCCACGGGGCGCCCGCTGGCGAGCAGGTGGGCGGCGAGGGGGGGGGGGAGGGAGCGGGGGGGGTGGGGGGGGGCGGAGGGGGGCGGGGGGGGGGGGGAGGTAGCGGTGGTGTTGGGGGAGGGCGAAGGTGGGCTGGGGCTGAGGGGCGCCCGGCGCGGGGTGAGGGAGGGGTGTGCTCATCTGCCGTGGTCCGTGTCTTCTCCGCGCGCT
>VGTA01000303.1 GCA_016874875.1 Deltaproteobacteria bacterium
TATCGCGTGGGGGCGAAGGACATCCCGGTGCCCTTCTCGAGGATTCTCGAGCGCGCGACGCTCCCCTATGAGGAGGAGGTCTATGAGGCGCTCGTGGAGCTGGCGCGCTACTGAGCGGGGTGGCGCGGGGCTGGGCGGCGCTGGGCGGGGCGGGGCGGGGCGGCGCTGGGCGGCGCGGCGGGGGAGGCGCGGGGCGCGGGCGGGGCGCGGGGGCGTTTGAGTGATCGATGTGAGGAGCGAAATCACCATATGAGACAAGCACTTAATAAGAGCCTGGCACCTATATGGGCGCCTAGGTCGCCCCGCCTCCGCCGCCCGCGCGCCCTGCTCCTCACCCTGCTCCTCGCCGCCCTCGTCGGCTGCGACCGCGCCCCGCGCCCGCACCTCAGCCAGTGGGCGGTGGCGGAGTGGACGCTCGGGCAGGCGCTGAGCGCCGAGGGCCCCCCGGTGGAGCGCCTCAGCGCCTACCTCTCGCCGCGCGCGCTCAAGGACCTCCGAGGGCTCAAGGAGGCGCTGCGGCCCGACGAGCCCCTTGGGCTGCTCACGCTCAACCTCTCGGAGGGCGGGCGCTGGGTGGGGCGCTACGGGTACCGCAAGGGGGCCTGGCCCCTGGCGCTGAGCGTGGAGCTGGCGCGGGTGGGGGGGGCGTGGCAGGTGGAGGCGCTGCCCTCGGCGTCGGTCTACGCGCACCTCGCGCAGCTGCTCGCGGAGGGGGGGCTGCCGGTCACGGGCTACGGGGAGCGCTGGCAGGGCGGCCTGATCAGCTACGACCGCGCCGGGCGCCCGCAGGGGGAGGTGGTGCTGACGTGGCTGCCCCCCTACGCCTTTATCGACGGGGTGCCGCTGCTCGGCAAGGCGACGGCGGCCAAGGTGCGCGAGGGGCTGCAGGAGTCGTTCCGCCTGCGCGCCGAGATGGCGGCGGCGGCGCAGGCGAGCTACCTGCCGCGCGTGGCGCTGTGCCTCAAGGGCGGCGCGAGCGCCGAGGAGCTCGAGCGGGTGATGGGGTGGGCGGAGGACGCGGGGGCGGAGCTGGTGTCGCTGCTCGCGCGCGGCTCCGACGGGGACGGGGCGCTGCTGCGGTTCGCGCGCCGCGCCTCCCGCCTCTCGCTCCTCGCCCCGCAGCGCCTCGCCCGCGCCGCCCACGCCGGCGAGCAGGAGGGGGTGCCGCGCGTCCGCGTGGGGCTGGCGGGCGAAGAGTCCGGCGCGCCTCCTCCCCACGACTGGCCCCTGGCGGGCGACAGCCTGCGCGACACGGAGGGGGTGGAGCGCCTCACGAGCTACTATCGCGCCCTCCGCCGCGGGGGGCGGGTGGACGGGCTGCTCATCGAGGCGTCGCCGCGCCTGTCGGTGGCGGCCCTCGCCCACGTCTATGACGGCGCGCGGCAGGTGGACGCCGCCCTGCCCATCGCGCTCGAGCCCCCCGCCGCGCCCGCCGCGCCCGCCGCCCCCGCCCCCGCCGCCCCCGCCTCGGAGGACTCCCCGTGACGCGCCCCGTGCCTCTCCCCCGCGCCGCCCTGCTCGCCGCGCCCCTCGCGCTCGCCTTGTCCGCCGCGCCGCTCGCGGGCGGCTGCGAGGAGCCGCTCCACCCCAGCGCCGACCCCATCGGGGGGCTCCTCGGCGCGCTCGAGCGGCGGGACTGGGCGGCGCTCGCCCCCTACTTTTCGGCGGCGCGCCCCCTCGACGAGCTGCCCCTCAAGCGCGACCTCGAGGCGGGGCGCGCGTGGGAGGGGGTGCGGCGGGCGCGCCTGATGGACAACCACCTCGTCTTTGACGTGGACGTGCGCGCCGAGGACCCCGCGGCGCCCTTCACGCGGCACACCTTCTGGGCGGTGGCGCCGGAGGCGGCGCGGGGGGGGAAGGGGGAGGAGGCGGCGCGGGTGGGGCAGGTGGCGGGCTGGGCGCCCCCGCGCCCGGCGCGCGCCCCCCACATCGCCCCCCAGGAGATCGACGCCCCGGCGCGCTTCTCCGCCACGAGCTTCCGCGGCGTCCCCGCCCTCGCCACCCTCGGCGTCTTTGGGGAGGAGGCGGGCGGGGGCGAGGAGCAGGGGTGGGCGGCCACGCTGACCGCCGTGACGCCCGACCTGCGCCCGCAGCGGAGGGGCGGCTGCCAAGGGGTCAACCTCAAGGTGCTGCAGCCGGTTTTAGAGCGCGAGGTGAGTCGCTGCTTGCCGCTCCTCGCCCACGCCATGCGCCGCACCTACGCCCGCGGCGACCAGGCGATTCACGCAGAGGCGGCGATTCTCGATTCCGCGCGCAGCGCCTTTGGGGGGCGCGTCGCCCTCCACATCGACCTCTCGGTGGACCCCAAGCAGCGCCCCGCCCCCGCCGTGGTGGAGAGCATGCTCACCGCCACCGACTTCACGCAGTGCCTCACGCGCGCCGCGGGGGGCTGGGCGCGGGACTTTATCGAGGAGGCGCCATGCGAGCTGTCGCTGCCCATGCTCTTTAAGGTGGTGATGCCTGCGCGGGCGGGGGCGCCGGGGGGCGAGCCCGTCGAGATCGAGGGCCTCGACACCCCCGCCGCCGGGTCCCCCCCGTGAGTCTCGTCACGGAGCTGCGCCTCGGGCGCCTCACCGTGCGCGGCGCCTCCCTCGGCGGGCTCTACACCGCGCTCCACGTGCCCGAGCTCGACCTGCTGCTCGACGCGGGCCTGCCGCTGCGCGGCGGCGCCACCGCCCGCCGCCTCCTCCTCACCCACGCGCACCTCGACCACCTCGGCGCCCTCCCCGCCCTCCTCGGCATGCGGGGGATGATGGGCGGCGGCGACAAGCCCCTCGAGGTGCTCTGTCCGCGGGGGGTGGAGGGGGGGCTGCGCGAGTCGCTCCGCCACCTCAGCGCGCTCCACGCCTGGCCGCTCGACGTGACCGCCCGCCCCCTCGACGCCGGCGACGAGGTGGAGCTGCGCCCCGGCCTGTGGCTCCGTGCCCTCCCCGCCTACCACCCCGTGCCCACCCTCGGCTACCTGGTCTTTGAGCGCGTCGAGAAGCTCAAGCCCCACCTCCGCGGCCTCCCCGCCGAGGAGATCAAGGCGCTCAAGCGGGCGGCGAGCGCGGAGGGGGGCGCGGAGGGGGGCGCGGAGGGGAGGGCAGAGTCGCCCTTTGACGTGGAGGAGCGCCCGCTGCTCGCCTACCTCACCGACACCCTCCCCGAGGCGCTCAAGCGCAGCCCGGCGGCGATGCGGGCGCGGGTGTTGATTCTCGAGTGCACCTTCCTCAATGACGTCAAGCCCGTGAGGGTGGCGCGCGCGGGGTGCCACATCCACCTCGACGAGCTCGAGCCCCTCGCCCCGCTCATCGAGGCGGAGGCGGTGGTGTTGATGCACTTTAGCCAGATTCACAAGCCGAGCGAGGTGCGCGCGCTCTGCGAGGCGCGCCTGCGCCCGCACCTCGGCGCGCGCCTGCACCTCCTCCTGCCGCCCCCCGAACAAGGAGACCGCTGGTGGCTCTAGCCCCCTCGCCCCCCGCGCCCGCCCGCCGTGCCCCCCCCACCGCCCAGATCATCCCTCTGCGCGCCGTCTTGATCATCCCTCTGTGCGCCGCCCTGATCGTCCCTCTGCGCGCCGCCCTGATCGTCCCTCTGCGCGCCGCCCTAAGCGCCGCCGGCGCCCACCTCCCCCTGAGCGCCGCCGGCGCCCACGCCGCGCCCCTCACGCTCAGCGACGTGCTGAGCTGCGCGCGCCGCAGCAACCCCGTCCACGGGGCGGCGCGGGCGCAGGCGCTCGAGGCCGCGGCGCAGCAGACGGGCGCCGCCCTCAGCGCGCTGCCCACGCTCAGCCTCAGCGCGGGCCTCGCGCCCCTGCCGGCGCGACGCATGCTGCAGTACTGCGTGGGGACGGACGAGCGTGTGGTGGTGTGCCCCAACCAGCAGATCAACGACGACCAGCGCCTCGATCAGCTCGACGGCATGGGGATATTCGCGCGCGCGCAGGTGACGCTCACGCAGCCCCTCTACACGTTCGGCAAGCTCGCCCACGGCCGCGACGCCGCCGAGGCGGGCGCGCGCGCCTATGAGGCGGGCGCCGCCTACGCGGAGCGGGCCCTCGACGTGATGGCCTTTGAGGCATACCACGGGATGCAGCTCAGCGCGCAGGTGGAGAGCGCGCTGCAGCGGGGACGTGGGGAGCTCGGCAAGTTTAAGCGGCGCGTGGAGGAGAGTCTGCGCGCGGAGCGCGGCGAGTACTCGAGCAACGACGTGCGCCGCCTAGTGATTCAGGAGGCGGACGTCACCGCCCGCGAGCTCGAGGCGCGGGCGCTGCGGGCGCAGGCGCAGGCGGGGGTGCGCGTGGCCTGCGGCCTCCCCCCAGACGACCCCGTGGCGCTCGCCGAGGAGCGCCTGCGCCCCTACGCGCTCACCCTGCCGCCCCTCGAGGCGCTGTGGGCGGTGGCGCGCCGCGAGCGCCTCGACCTGCGCGGGCTGCGCGAGGGCGTGGGGGCGCGCGAGGCGCTCGCCCGCAAGGCGCTCGCCGACCAGCTCCCCAACGTCGCCCTGCTCGGGCTCTTCACCTACAGCGTCGGCACCTCCGCCGACGACCACCCCGACCCCTTCGCCAACGACCCCTTCAACATCTTTGGCTATGGCTTTATGCTCGGCCTCGACTGGCGCCTGAGCGTGGCGGAGCTGCTGTCGGAGCCGGCGCAGGCGGACGCGGTGGCGGCGAGGGCGCGGGCGGAGCTGGCGGGGCGGGAGCGCGCCGCCTACCTCGAGCTGAGCGAGCGGCACGCGCAGGCGCGGCGCCACGAGGCGACGCTGGCGGCGCGCGAGGAGGCGGCGCGCGCGGGCAAGCAGTGGATGGTGGCGTCGCTGATGAGCAAGAGCGCGGGGCTGCTCACGAGCGACCAGGCCACGCAGAGTCTCACCGGCTACTTCACCACGTCGCTAGCGCGCGAGCAGTCAATCTTTGAATACAACGTGGCGGTGGCGCGCTTGTGGGCCGCCGCCGGCCTCGACCTCGCCGCGCTGGCCGCCGGCGACCTCAGCCCCCTCGCCGGCGCCGGCGCCGGCGCCGCCCTCCCCGCGCCCACAGGAAGCCAAGCCCCATGACGCTCCCCTCTCGCTCACAGGTCTCCTCGCGTGCCCTCTCGCGCGCCCTCTCGCGCGCCCTCTCGCGCGCCCTCCCGCTCAGCGCGCTCCTGCTCCTCTGCGCCCCCCTCGCCCTCGCCGCCCCCGGGGCCGAGTTCTTGGAGGCGCGGGGCAGAGAG
>VGTA01000304.1 GCA_016874875.1 Deltaproteobacteria bacterium
CCCTCCCCGCCGCCGCCGACTGGCTCATGCACATCGCCCGCGCCCACAACGCCGCGCTGGCCGCGGCGGGCGGCGGGCAGGAGGACCTCGGGGCGCGACGCGAGGCGCCGGGCGACCCGCCCGGCGAGGCGGCGCGGGATGACGCGCGGGACGACGCGCCGGACGACGCGCCGGACGACGCGCCGGACGACGCGCGGGACGACGCGCCGGACGACGCGCGGGACGACGCGCCGGACGACCTAGCGAATGAGGGCCCGCCCCCCGCGCGCCGCTGGCGTGGGGCGCGGCGGGTGGTCGCCGCCGCCCTCCTCTCGCCGGAGGGGCGCCCTCTGCTCTACGCCCTCAACCAGCCCGAGGTGAGCCGCACCTATCACGCAGAGTGGGCGGTCCTCGATGGCGTCTTGCGCGCCCTCTGGGGTGCCCGCAACTTAGGCGCGAGCGAGAGCGAGAGCGAGCGTGCCGCGCTGCGCGCCCTCTGGGGCGCTCCTGAAGCGCTTCACCTCAGCGGTGGCGATCGCGGTGGCGGTGGCGATCCCATCAGCGACGCGGAGCGCGCCGCGCTGCGCGCCCGCTGGAGCGACCCCGCCGCCCCGCCGCTCACGCTCCTCTGCACGCTCAAGCCCTGCAAGATGTGCGCGGGGGCGTGGGTGACCTATGGGCCCGCGCGCCCCCTACGCGTGGTGTATGTGGAGGAGGACCCGGGGCGCCTCGCCCAGCACACCGCCTTTGACGTGGGGGCGGAGGCGTGGCGCGCGGGGGGGATGTGGGGAGGGCGCCTAGAGCGGCTCCGCTAGGGGGCGCGGCTAGGGGGCGACGCGGGGAGTGTACAACTTGTACACAAGCGCCCTCACCGCAGAACGCGGCGCACGCCGATGTGGCGCCCGAGGGTGGCCAAGACCACGTGCGTGAGCTCAGGCGCCAAGACGATCGCCGCCACGCCGTCAGCCTCCGCGTCCGAGCGCTCTAGCCCCATATACACATAATAGGCGCAGGGGACGCCCTCGTGCAGGCACAGGGCGACCACCTGCTCGATGTAGATGGTCCCGCGCAGCCCATTAGGCAGACGCGGGCGGAGCTCAACGGGCTCGTCGGTCTGCGCGAGCTGCTTGTGGTGGCGGGCGCAGGACTCAAAGAGCTCCGGGTGAGAGCACACGTGAAAATCCGCCGTGTCGATGCCCAGGCGCTCGGCGTCAGCGTCGAGGCCCTCGCGCAGGATGGGCTCAAAGGTGGGCGCGAGCGACAAATCCACCACGGGGGGAATCTGACTCGTGAAGAGCAGCCCGCCATCCGCGCGCCCCAGCTCATACAGAATCTCGTGCCAGTCCTCTGCCTCCTCGGCGGACGTGACGTAGAAGACCAGCATCATATCAAACAGCGTCATGAGCGACGAGACCCCCTCGCGTGGCGTGAGCGGCGGACACGCTACGCCCTCCCCGCCCCGCATTGCAAGCGCCCCGCCCCGCGAGCGCCCCGCCCCGTCGCGCCCTCCGCGGCGCCCAGCCAAAGGCGTGCGCGCTCAGCTTGAGCCCCGCCATTGTCCCCTCCCACGCCACGCACCCCTGCTCCCCCGCCGCCGCCCCCGCCGCCACCATGAGGGGGAGGAGCTGCTCCTCGCGGGGGTGGCAGGCGAGGGCGTGGGGCGCCTCGCGCCAGCGGGCGAGGCGCGCGGCGCGCTCGGCGGGGGGGGGGGCCCGCGGGCCCGTTGAGCCAGGCGTCAAACTCTCGCACACCGGCGCCCCGCGCCCCCCCGCGCCCCCACGCGCCGCCCTCCCACCCTCGCCCTTGTCCTTGACAGCGATTTTTCTCGACGGCGCGGCGATAAAAAACGAGGGTGGGATCACTGCGCCTTGAGATCACTCCACCTTGAGGATTCGCTCTAGAAAGGCGCGCAGCTTCTCCTCTTGGGCGCCCGACAGGGCGGAGCGGTTGAGCGAGATCTTGATATGCTGGGCGCGCGTCTCCCAACGCCCAAAAACGATCTCACCGCGGCGGAGCTCTGAGGTGGAGGTGGAGGTGGAGGTGGAGGTGGAGGTGGAGGTGGAGGTGGAGCCGAGGCCGGGGACGGAATCGCCCTGCCCCTCGCCTGCGCGCATCCCCGCGCCCTCCCCTTCGCCCCCCGCCGCCTCCCCCGCCGCCTCCCCCGCCGCCCCCCCCGCCGCGCCCCCGCCCGCGCAGCGCGCCCGCGCCGCCTCCACCAGCCCCGACTGGGTTAGGCGGCCCGCCGCCACCTCGTCGAGCAGGGCGCAGAGGACCTCCTCGTAGCCGGCGGGGGGCGCGGGGCGCGTCCAGAGCTCGAGCTCACGGGCGGCGGTGCCCGAGAGCAGGCGGGGGGCGGCGCGCAGGCGCTCGCGCGCCGCCTCGGGCAGCGCCTCAAAGGAGAGGTAGCGGTAGAGGGCGGGGCGGCTCACCGCGAGCGCCTCCGCCAGCGCCGACATCGTCACCGCCTCCCCCGCGCGCGCCTTGAGCGCCCGCAGGGCGCGCAGCCCCTCCGCCACCTCAAAGTCGCTCAGCTCCTCGCGCTTGATGTTCTCCTGCAGGGCGGCCGCCGCGCTCTCCGCGTCGGTCATGGGCACGATCAGGGCGGGGATCTCGGCGCGCCCCAGGCGGGCGAAGGCGCGCAGGCGGCGCTCGCCGCTCACGAGCTGATAGCCCTGCGCGCCGTTGGGGCGCACCACGATGGGCTGCAGCAGCCCCTCGCGCTCCACGCTGCTCGCCAGCGCCGCCAGCGCCTCCTCGTCGAACTCGCGCCGGGGCTGGAAGGGGTTGGGGGTGACGCGCGACACGGGCACGTAGGTGACGCGCCGCCGCTCCTCCTCGGCGGGCGGCGATACGCCGGCGGGGGGATGGGTGGGGGCGGCGTCGTGGGCGTGCTGGTTGCGCTGGAGATTCTGGGCGAGGCGCTCCTTGAGGGTGCTCATGGGGGCGCCCTCAGCGCGCCGCGGTGCGCGGCAGCGACAGCGCCTGCGCCACGTGCGCGGCGAGCTCCTCAAAGGCGCGCGCCACCTTGGAGCCGCCGTCCACGGTGTGGACGCTCTGCTTGAGAATCACGGACTGGCTGATCTTGGTGGAGGTGGGAATCCGGACGGGCAGCAGGCTCCCGAGCTGCTCGCGGGCGGCGTCCTCGATGAGGCGGCACACGGTGAGGCGCGGGTCGTGGCGGATGAGGAGCGCCCCGAGGACGCGCAGGGAGGGGTTGACGCGCCGCAGCTTCTCGATGTGGCGCGTGAGGTCGCTCACGCCGTACAGCCCGTACTGCGAGCCCGACTCCACGGGGATGATCACGTGGGTGGCGGCGGCGAGGGCGTTGCTCGACAGCAGCTTGAGCGAGGGGGGGCAGTCGATGAGAATCACGTCATACACGCCGAGCGCCGGCGCGAGCTTCTGCGCGAGCTCCTCGGCGGGGCGCGGCGACTCCTCGCGCAGCTTGTCCTCGGCGAGCCCGAGGGCGAGGCTGCCGTAGATGAGCGACACGTTGGGCAGCGCCGTCTCCTCGTGAATCGCCTCGGCGAGCAGCTCGGGGCCGCCGAGGAGGAGCGCCGCGCAGTCGGCGGTCACCTCGGAGGGGTGGAGGCGCCCCACGTGCAGGCTGGCGTTGGCCTGCGGGTCCATGTCGATGAGCAGGACGCTGTGCCCGGCGCGCCCGAGCTCGGCGGCGAGGTTGACGGCGGTGGTGGTCTTGCCGCAGCCGCCTTTGTGGTTGGCGATGGCGATGATCGGGGTGTGCGGGCTCGGCGGGGTGTGAGGGCTCATCTCGTCTCCTGTGGCTTTTGGCCCCGTGGCGAGGCTGGGAGGCTCGGCGGTGCTGCGCGGAGTCTATATAGACGCGAGTGTACAAGTTGTACACCCCGCGCAAAACGCGCAAAACGCGCGAAACGCGCGAAACACGCGAAACGCTCGAAACGCGCGAAACGACCAACACGCCGCGCGCCCACATCCGCGCGCGCCCCAAGCGCCCTAGTCCCCAAAGAGATAGACAGCGGCGCTCAGGCGCCACACGCCCTCTGGGTGCGCGTCGGGAATCTCAAAGTAATAGGTGTGGGCGCCGGGGCGCGTGAAGCTAGGGACGTCCCACGTGAAGGGGGGCGTGAGCGCGCCCGGGCACCAGTTGGCGCGGGGGGCGCGCACGCTCCCCATCGCCCCCGTGGGGTTCTCGGCGCAGTACTCAAAGGACGAGCCGTCGGCGCGCTCCTGCGTGGCCACCGTGCAGCCGAGGGCGCAGTCGTCGCGCCACGGGTAGAGCGTCTCGAGGTCCCGCCCGTCCACCGCCACCACGTGCGTGCGCCGGCAGAACTCCTCCGCAGGCCCCGCGCAGCGCGGCGAGGGGTCCTCGGCGCCGCCGTGGCCCGTGGCGCGGTACTCGAGGCGGGCGCGCGTGACCCCGGCGGGCACCTCAAAGGAGCCCTCTAGGGGCCCGTCGGCGAGGCGGTGACTCAGGTTCAAGAGCGGGACGGCGGCGAGCACGCGGCGCGGCGCGGGGCCGGGGCGCACCTCCGCGCGCGCCGTCACCCTCCACATGCCCGCGCTCCCCGACACCCGCCCCGCCGCGTCCGACCACGTGGTGATGTGGAGGCGCGCGCGGCTGCGACCGCCGTGGGCGTTGGCGTAGTCGGTGAGGTCGAGCGCGTGGCGCGCGGGGCCCCCAAAGGGCGTGATCGCGCGCATCACCTCGAGCTCCGCCGGGGCGCGCGTGCGCGCGTCCGTGGGAGCCCCCTCCGGGCTCAGGTGCAGCTCAAAGTTACGGTCGAAGGCGTCGCAGCTCGGCGGCCAGCTCTGGCCCGCGGGGGGCGGCTCCTCCGCCCACCCCTCAAAGGGGAAGCAGGTGGTGTGCAGCTCCACCGTGAGCGTGACGCGCTCGTAGGGGCCCCCGCGCAGCTCTAGGGCGCTGAGCGCCTCTTGGAAGTTCTTGTCGCCGTAGCTGTAGATGGGGGCCCGGTCGTAGAGCGTGAGGGTGTAGGGGAGGGCCTGCGCGTCGGGGGCCTGCGCGTCGGGGGCCTGCGCGTCGGGGGCCTGCGCGTCGGGGGCCTGCGCGTCGGGGGTCTGCGCGTCCTGCGCGGCGGGCGACTGGCAGCCGGCGAGGGCGCAGAGCAGGGCGAGGGCGATGGCGGGGGCGGGGGCGCGCATGAAGGGGGGACCCTTTGGGCAAAGAGCGTGTGGAGGGTGAGA
>VGTA01000305.1 GCA_016874875.1 Deltaproteobacteria bacterium
CACCGCGCAGGGCGCGAACGGGGCCGAGCGCGATGGTGGGGATGTAGGTCACGAGCAGCAGCGCCACCGCCAGAATCCCCATAAAGGGCACCACCGAGCGCACCACCTCCCCCACGGGCTTGTGGAAGAGCGACGACGACACGAACAGGTTGAGCCCCATCGGGGGCGTCAGGTAGCCGAGCTCGAGGTTGACGATGAAGATGATGCCGAGGTGGATGGGGTCGATCCCATACGCCGCCGCCATCGGCGCGAGCAGCGGCACCAGAATCATGATGGCGCTCATGATGTCCATCAGGCACCCCACGATGAGCAGGAAGCCGTTGAGGATGAGCAAGAACGTCACCGGCGTCAGCTGTTGCGTCTGAATCCACGCCACCGCCTTGTCGGGCAGCGCCAGCTCCGCGAGCAGGTCGTTGAGCCCCACCGCCATGGCAAAAATCACCAGCAGGCTCCCCATGAGCACCGTCGACTCCCCCACCACCCCGGGCAGGTCGCTCACCTTCAGCGAGCGGTGAATCCACAGCTCCACCACCAGGCTGTAGACCACGCTCACCGCCGCCGCCTCCGTGGCGGTGAACAGCCCCGAGTAGATGCCCCCGAGGATCACCACAGGCAACATCAGCGACCAGAACCCCTCCACGAACCGCTCCACGAGCGGCTCGCCGCTCTTGTGGAACCGCTCCCCGCGCTGGAGCCCGTCGCGCAGGCAGTAGAGCGAGAGCAGAATCCCGATGAGGACACCAGGGCCCACCCCCGCCAAGAACAAATCCTCCACCTGAATCACGTGGGTGCCGCTAGCGAAGATCGCGTACACGATCATGGGGATGCTCGGCGGGATCAGGATGCCGAGGGTGCCGGCGCTGGTGACTAGGCCCGTGGCGAAGCGCTCCGTGTAGCCCGCCTTGACGAGCGCGGGGTACATCACGCCGCCGATGGTGATCACCGTGACGGGGGAGGAGCCGGAGATGGCGGCGAAAAACATGCACGCGATCACCGTCGCCACGCCGATGCCGCCCGGCAGCCCCGCGAACGCCGCCCGCGCCACGCTCACCAGGCGCTCGGCGATGGCGCCGCGACTCATAATGGAGCCCGAAAGCACAAAGAAGGGGATGGCGAGCAAGGGCGGCTTGTCGGTGAGCTTGCGGAGACTCTCAGCGAAGGCGATCTCGGTGAGGGGGGTGCCCTCAAAGAGCGTGTAGCCGAGGGCGGTCATGGCGCCGATGAGCAAGAACAGCGGCGCCGAGAGGAGGAGGAGGGCGACGAGCGCCAGCGAGAGGATGAGCGCTTCGGGACTCAATGCGTGTTCTCCTTCTCAGGCAGCGCCTGAGGGTCACGGAAGGCCGCCAGGCTGTAGGCGAGGCTGCGGAGGGCGATCAGGCCAAAGGAGACCACGCCGGCGAAGAGGATGACCCAGGAGGGGACGCCGGTGGCGGGGCGCACCTCGCCGCTGGCGAGGCTGCCCGTGGGCCCAAAGGCGCCCACCCCCATCAGGAGCGCCACGTAGCCGCTGAAGAGGGCGGTGGCGAGCAGGCCGGCGGGGCGCACGAGCGGGCGCGCCCGCGGGGGGACCAGCTTGCCGAGGGCGCTGATCTCGATGTGCTTGTGCTGGTAGGTGGCCATGCTCCCGCCCAAGAACGCCACCCACGCCAAGAGGATGAGCGACAGCTCCTGACTCCAGATGTAGTCCTGAGGCAGGCGCGACGCGAGCCAGGCGGTGACGAGCGCGAGGGCGGCGAGCCCCCCCGCCGCCGCAGGCCGCCCCTCACGCCACGCCCCCCACGCCGCCGCCCCCAGCCCCAAGAGCGCCAGCGCCGAGCAGACCACCCAGCTCGGCGCCTGGTACACGGCGACGCAGAGGGCGTAGGTGAGCGCGAGGGAGAGGGCGCCGGCCTTGAGCGCCGCAGCGCGGTCTGAGCCCGCGCCCTCGCCCGCGCTCGCGCCCGCCGCGCCGCGCGCCGCCCGCCGCCGCGAGGCGACGGCGCCCCACCCAAAGCCGAAGGCGGCGAGGGCGGCGAGGAGGGGCGGCAGGAGGGCGCCGGTGGGGGTGACGCCGGCGGGGAGCTGCGACGGGAGCAGCCCAAAGAGACTCAGCGCGCTCAACGCCGGCTCGGTCTGCGCGCCGCGCAGGGCGCGCGCGAGGATGTCGAGGGTGACGGTGATGACCATCACGGCGGCGGCGAGGGTCACGAGCGCCTGCTCGGCGGCGTACAGGCCCGCGTCGAGCCGGCGGAGGGGGCTAGGGGGGCGCTCATAGGGGGGGCTCATCGGGGCTCCTTGGCGGTGAGGGGCCTCCCTTATAGCACGAAGCCGGTGCGGCGGCTCAAGGGTTCACAGCGCGCGGCTGCCGCTCCCCGGCGAAGTCCCCGCTGAAGGGCGGGGCGGTCTCCTGCGCGGTGCGGATGGCGCCCCACCAGCGCCCCTCGGCGACCTTGTCCACCGTGAGGTCGTCGGTCTCCTCCACGAACACCATCTCCCCCTGCAGGTCCATGCGCGTGTCCACCTCGAGCCCGCCGATGATCAAGCCCGCCGCCGAGCCCGCCGCGCTCATAGCCGTGGTGCACCAGCCCTCGATGGTGGAGCGCCGCACGACGTTGATGCCGCCGAGGCGCAGGTAGTCGCGCCCCCCCGTGAGCCGGTTGGCGAAACTGGGGCAGTTGGCGAGGTTGAGCAGCGCCTGCGACAGCGACGTGGCGCCGTTGGCCACGCGCGGCAGCAGCAGGTTGTTGAGCAGGAACATGACCAGGCGCCCGTACTGCAGGTCCATGGTGTGCAGGTTGATCACGCCCTGGTTGTAGCTGTGGAGGCGCCCGGTGAACTGCCCAAAGACGAGGTTGATGTTGTTGCCGCCCTCCACGAGGTCGTTCATGGTGAAGGGGTGGCGACCGCAGGCGGGGTCGGGGCTACCCTGGCAGCCGAGGCGCCAATAGAAGGCGAGCCCGATCCAGCTCTGGGAGCCCTCAAAGGTGCCGTCGGAGCGCGCCTTGGAGAGCGTCATGTCGCTGATCACCTCCATGTTGGACACCACGCTGATGAGGTCGGAGCCGATGGTGAAGAAGTCGCGCATCCAGTCGGGGCCGTCGTTGTCGATGTACTCGTTGATCAGCCTGTTGAGGTCGTCCTCCACCCAGTTGCGGATCAGGTCGATCACCAGCCCGCCGATGGAGCCCGCCGCCTCGCGCGCGAGCGCCTCCACGGCGTCAAAGATCAGCCCGCCGATCTCGCGCTCGTGGTTGGCGTCCCCAAAGAAGCGCACCAGCCCCTCCACCACCTGCCCCACGGAGCCGGGGATGGCGTCGGTGAAGTCGTAGTGGTTGAGGATGTCGTAGCGGCCGGAGGGGTCGAGCGGCAGGAGCAGGAGCGAGACGGTCACGCTCCGAGTCTCGTCCTCGTTGATGCGGATGTCGCCCGTGCAGCCGGCGGCGGCGAGGACGCCGAGGGCTTGCGTGCGCGCGCGCACCACCACCGCGTAGCGACTCCCGGCGAGCAGCCCGCGCGCCAAGAAGGCGTCGTTGAGCGCCAGCCCGTTCTGGCTGAGCACTACGTCGTCGGGCGGACTCAGATAGTAGGGGCTGTCGCACCAGGTGGGCTGCGACACGAGGTAGACCTCCACCTGGTCGAGGGCCACGGGGCCCTGGTAGTCAAAGCGCACGCTCAGGTCGCCCGCCGGCAGGTCCTCGGCGCTGACGCTGAACTCCACGGCGCGGCGCGCCTGGGCGTGGCGCGCCCCCACGCGGTAGGGGCGCACGTCGGGGCCAGCGTAGAAGGTGACGCGGGCGTAGCCGCTGGCGTCGGTGACGGTGCGCGCGGCGGTGAGGGTGGCCTCCCCGGCGTCGTCGAGAATCTCAAACTCCACCGCCTCGCCGCTCACCATGTCGCCCTCCTGGTTAAAGAGCAGCACGCCGAGCTCCACCTCGCCGCGGATGGGCACCGTCTTGTCGGTGTCGCCGGCGGGGACCAGGACGCGCGCGCTGGGGAGCTCCTGCGCGCCGCCGCCCTGCGCCTCCGCGCCCGCCGGGGCGAAGGCGCCGCTGATGGGGAGGTCGTCGGGGTCCACCTCCACAAAGATCTGGCGCTCGCGCACGGGCGCCACCGCGTCGTCGCAGGCGGCGAGGGGGGGGATGAGGACGAGCAGCGAGAGCAGCGAGAGCTGCGCGAGGAGGGCGCGCGGCGCGAGGCGCGCGCGGAGGGCGGCGAGGGCGCCGCGCGGGGGCGGGGGGACGGGGGGGGTCATGGCGTGGCTCCTGAGTGGGCGCGGGGCGGCGCGGGCGCCCTCTAAGCTCCTGTAGAGACTAGCCGCGCTCTCGGAGAGATGTCTAGCGCCGCGCGCGCCGTGCCTCCCGCGCCGCCGCGCTTTACACCCCACGCGCTTCGCTCTATGCTACCGCCCGCCCACACCCCCACCGAGAGGAGCGCGCGAGGAGATGCAGCGCGGGACCATCGAGCCGTTCAGGCTCTTCAAGCTCTTTAAGGGCCTCTACGATCAGCGTGCCTCGGGCTGGCTGCACCTCACCGACGGCAAGGCGCAGCGCAGCGTCTATCTGCTGCAGGGCGCCCCGGCCGCCCTCGTGAGCGCCGAGCCGCGCGAGCAGATGCTGGTGCGGTGCGTGCGCGAGGGCGTGTGCTCCACGGCGGAGGCGGCTGAGGTGGAGCGCGCGGCGGCGGAGCGCGACCTCGATCCGCTCGACGCCCTCGAGGCGCAGGGGGCGGTCTCGGCGGCGCGCGCCGCGCAGCTCCGCGTGGACCTAATCGCTGAGGTGGTGTGGGGCGCGCTCGGCTGGCAGGCGGGGCAGTTCATCTGGGACCCCGCGCGCCCCGCCCCCGCGCGCCTCACCCCCGTCGACACGCTCACCACCCTCGCCCTCGGCGGCGTGGAGGGGCTCTCGGAGGCGCAGCGGGCGCAGGTGTTCGCCAGCCTCGGCGCGCGCGCCGCCACCCTCAGCGCGCGCGCCCCCGAGGAGCGCGAGGCGCTCACCGCGCTGCTCGGCGCCGAGGCGGTGGCGGCGCTCACCGCCGGCGCCTCCCCCGCCGCCCTCGCGCGCGCCGCGGCGGCGCGCTCGCCCGAGGAGGGCCTAGAGCTCGCGGGGGCGCTCTGCGGGCTGCTCCTCTGCGGCGCGCTCGCCGTGAGCGCCGAGGCGCCCCCCGCCCGCCCC
>VGTA01000306.1 GCA_016874875.1 Deltaproteobacteria bacterium
GGCGGGGGGGGGGGGCGGGCGCGAGAGCAGGCGCCGCAACGAGGGCGGGCGCGGGCGCCGCGGGGAGCGCCGGGGGCGGCGCCGGGGGCGCCACCACGCCGCCGAGCTGGCGCTCGAGCTCCACCACCCGCTCGCGGTCCACCTTGACCGCCGCCTCCGCCTCGTCCGCCGCCTGCTCCACGCGCGCCACCTGCTCCGTGGCGTCGAGCTCCTCCACGCTCACCTCGATGAGCTGCATCTGCACCTGCACGCGGTCCACCTCGCGCACAAAGCGCTCCTCCTCGTCCTCCACGAGTTCGCGCTCCGCGCGGCTCACCCACTGGTCGAGGGCGCTGAACTCCCCCGAGAGGTAGCGCGCTTGCGGGCTCGCCTTGAGCTGCGCGGCGCGCGCCTTGTAGGCGTTCAGGCGCTCCTTGGCGCGGGGGAAGGCGTCCTTGGCGAGGCTCGACGCCGCCGTGGCGGCGACCAGGGCGGCGCTTAGGGCGGCGCTTAGGGCGGCGCGCAGGGCGGTGCGCAGGGCGGGCGCGCGGCGCTCCCAGCGCGGGCGACGCGCCGGACTCTTGGGACTCTCATGACGCTCGTGACGCTCGTGATGCTCGTGATGCTCGTGGGACATATCTCACCTCTCTCCCCGCGGGGAGGATTCGCTCAGGGCGGCGCCCCCCGAGAGGGGCTCGCGTAGAACTGCTCGCTACTCGAATGGAGCCACTCTAAGAGAGGAGGGCGTAAAAATCGACTCCTCTGCCCCGCCGTCCCCTCACGCCCCCTCACACCCCCTCACGCCCCCTCACGCCCCTGGGGGCAGCTCGTTGTGGCGGACGGCGTGGGCGATGTCGCTCCTCAGCTCGCGCTCCGTCTCCTCGTGGACGCGGAGCGCGATGGCGATCACGCCCCTCCAGAGGCGAACCCCCACCACGCCCGCCAAGAACGACACAACAAAGAACAGGAGCCTGAACGACTGCAGACCGGCGAGGGCGCTGCCCACGCTCATGGAGCTAAAGAACATCGCCAGCAGCGTCCTCAGCACGCCGCCGATGTGCATGTGGCGGATGATGTCGTAGAGCCCCATGACGGAGTCGGGGGCGTGGCGCTTGAGCAGCTCGCTCTGGAACAGGGAGCGGTGCCCCTCGTGATCGGCGGCGTCCTGCAGGGCGCGGGCGCGAATCAAGAACAGGGCGGCGAGCACCACCGAGAGCGCGTCCACCGAGAGCGCCAAGAGCACCTTGGGGACGACGCGGGAGCCCGACTGCGCCGACATCAGCAGGCCATCATAGAGCATGTGCAGGGTGATGGTGATGAGCAGGCCGCGCAGGAGCGCCCGCACGCGCCCGTCGCTCCCGCCGCCCCCAAACCGCCCGATGCCCACGTAGGCGCCCATGATGAGCCCCCACGCGGAGTGGCCGAGCGTGCACAGCGAGGCGCGCATCGAGAGAATCGCGATCGGGCTGTCGCCCTCCGAGAGAGTCTGCGCGGCGTAGAGGACGTTCTCGGTGGCGGCGAAGCCCGCCCACACCGCCACGCCGTACACGATACAGTCAAAGGGCTCCCTCACCTCCTCCCAGCGCGTGCAGATCCAGGCGAGCAGCAGCGCGCGCCCCAGCTCCTCCGGAATCGCCGCCGCCGTGAGCGCGTAGTACCACGGGTGCGCCTGCTGCGTCGTCTCCGGCATCAGCCCCGAGATCAGGAGCGTGATGATGGGCGACAGGCAGCCGAGCACGAAGGCCGTCACCACGTGCCCGAGGGGCTCGCGGAAGCGGTCGAGCTGCTGCACGAGGTACACCAGCATGAGGCTCGGGATCGCCGCGCCGAGGGTGACTATGGCAAAGGAGTTCATCGGCAGAGGTCCTCTGTGAGCGCGGTGAGGGGATAAAAGTCTGAATCCGAGAGGGTGACCGACCGCCACGGCTCCCCCGCGCGCGCCGGGGGCGTGAGGGCGCTCAGGCGCGGGGCGCGCACGCAGGCGGCGCGCCACAGACTCACGTTGGCGCGCTCGTCAAAGGCGCCCTCGCCCGCGTAGAGCCACAGGCGCGCGCCCTCGCCCTCGCCCTCGCCCTCGCCCTCGCCGGCGTCCATCAGCGGCACGCCCTGCACCACAAAATCGTAGCACGGGCGCCCCTCCGCGAGCCCCTCGCGCTCCTCGAGGGCGCGCGAGTAGCCCACGCGGGAGCGGACGGCGGCGTCGTCGCAGAGGGGGTCAAGGCCGTTGAGCGCCTCCACGGCGCTCTCCGTGCCGTCCCAGTCGAGGTCGCCCGCCCCCTCGGGCTGCTGCAGGCTCAGGCCGAGGCGCGCCTCCACGAGGTCGGGGAGCCCGTCATCGTCGGAGTCGACGCGGGAGGCGGAGCTGCCCAAGAACAGCTCCTCGCAGTCGTTGAGGCCGTCGCCGTCGCCGTCGAGGTCGCCGGTGTCGCACACGGCGCCCACGGGGTCGAGGGGGTCGAGGCCGGCGCGGCGCGCCTCCCACTCCACGAGGTCGCCGAGGTGGTCGCCGTCGGTGTCGGCGAGGAGCGGGTCGGTGCCCACGCGGCGCTCAAAGAGGTCGGCGAGGCCGTCGCCGTCGGAGTCCACCATGGGCTCCCCGCAGGAGGGCGCGCCGTCCTGGTCGGCGTCGAGGAAGGCGCCCTCGTCCCACCGCGGCTCGACCTGCGCGGGGCGCTGCGCGTCGCGCTGCGCGAGGTGCAGGGCGAGCGGCACGAGCGCCTTGAGGCTGTAGAGCCGCCGCAGACTCGACAGGGAGATGTGCAGGAAGCTCAGGCGCTCGCCGCTGGGGGCGCTGCGGTAGGTGCCGCCCCCCGCCTCCGCCATCGCCGACAGCAGCGCCTGCGCGCCGTCGTCGAGGGCGAGCGCCTGCGGGGTGGACACGAAGAGGGTGTGGAGCTGCACCTCGCCCACGCCGAACAGCGCCTCGAGGCGGCGGAGGTCGGTGATCTTGCTGAGGACCTGCTCGCTGAGCCCCCCCTGCGCCCCGCTGGCGCCGTCGGAGGGGAGGCCGTCGGAGATAAAGATGACCACGAAGCGGCTGCGCCCGAGCGCCTCGCCGCTGGCGCTGAGCGCCTCGCCGCGCAGCGCCACGTAGGCGGCGTCGAGGGCGTTGAGGTAGTTGGTGGTGCGGTCGGTGAACGAGAGCTTGTCGGTGGCCACCTCGAGGGCGCGCGGGTCGCTCGTGAAGAGCGAGTCGGGCTCACCGTCGCCGTCGGCGTCCGCCTGCGTGAGGGGCTGCGCCTGCGCCGAGAAGCGCAGGAGCCCCACGCGCACCTCGCCGCTCGCCCGCGACTGCGACAAGAGCCGCTCCCACGCCTCGCGCACCGCCACCTGCCGCCCGCGCAGCCCCGTGCTCGGGTCGGGGGGGTCGCTCACCTCCATCGACTCAGAGCCGTCCACCACAAAGAGCACGCGCAGGGGGTACTCCACCTCCTCGGGGGCGGAGGCGCACACGCGCCCGCTCACCTGCAGCGTGGGGGGGGCGTAGGGCTCCACGGCGCCCTCAAGGGGGACCCAGTCGACGCGGGTGCAGGAGAGCAGGGAGAGCAGGGAGAGCAGGGAGAACAGGGAGAGCAAGGAGAGCAGGGAGAGCAGGGCGCGCCCGAGGCGCGCGGGGCGCGCGCGGCTCACGGGCGCTCCCCCGCCGCGCAGGACTCGCACGCGTCGCCGAGCGCGCCCAGAATCTCCGCCATCTCCTCCGCCGCCGCTAGGCTAAAGCAGTGGGCGTCGGGGTCAAAGAGGGCGAGCGGCACAAACAGGTTGGCGGGGTCGAGGGGCATGTTGAGGTACATCCTGCGGTCAAAGAGCGCGTAGAGTCGCTCCACGAGCTGCGCGCGGGTGAGGCGGTAGCGCCCCACGTCGAGGGTGGGGGGGAGGCACTCGGCGATGAGCGCCTCCACGCGGTCGCGCTGCACAAACTCCACGCCCTCGCAGTCGCTGATGTCGTCCACGAGCAGATAGAGGTCATCGCGGAGGGCCTGCCACGCCGCCGGCGTCACGTCCACCTCCGCCGGGCGCTTGCGCGAGAGGTCGGGCAGGTCCGCCTCCACGCAGGCGCGGCGCGCCCGCGCCGGCGCCGCCGCGCTCGTGAGGGGGCGCGAGAGGGCGGTGAGGTAGACGCGGTTGCGCCCGCGGCGCTCCGGGAGGGCGGTGATGGAGAGGGGCGCGCGGCGCACCGAGAAATCGTAGCACTGCCGCCGCTCGAGGGCGCCGCTCTCCTCGTTGAGCACGCCCTGCTCCCCCACGTCGCGCACCTCATAGAGCATACGCGTGGCGCCCTCGCGGGGCTCGGGGCGGGCGGGGGAGCGGCCGGCGCGCAGCTCCTCGCGGTTGGTCACGCCGTCGAGGTCGTCGTCGAGCGCCCCGTCGTCCTTGAGGGGGTCGAGGCCCGCCCGCAGCTCATCGCCGTCCACGAGCAGGTCGCCGTCGGAGTCCGCCGAGAGGGGGTCGCTGCCCAAGAAGCGCTCCTCGCAGTCGGTGAGGCCGTCGCCGTCGCGGTCGCCGCGCTCCTCGCAGGCGAGGGCTGGGGCGAGGGGGTCGCGCGGGTCAAACCCGCTGGCGGCGAAGCGCTCCTCAAAGAGGTCGCCGTAGCCGTCGCCCACCACGCGCCCGTCGCTGAGGGCGTCGGAGTCGGCGGCGAGGGGGTCGGAGCCGGCGCCGCGCGCCGCCCCCGCGCGCTCCTCGTCGTCGCTCAGCCCGTCCTCGTCGGTGTCCACCCGCCCCCCGCGCTCCGCCGCCGGGTCGCTGATAAACGAGGGGTGCGAGGCGTAGAGCTCGCGCAGGAGGTACACGGAGCGGAGTGAGCCGTAGTCAAAGTCGAGGAAGCCGCCGTCCTCCTCGGCGAGGTTGACGTCGCGGAACGAGCCGCCGCCCGCCCGCGCGAGGCGCGCGAGCAGCTCGCGCGCGACATCGGTGTTGTAGCCAAACGACGCCGAGGCGGGCCCGCACACCGCCTCGATGACCTCCTGCGGCGACGACAGGAGCACCGTGTTGAGGGTGAGGTCGCCGGCGCCGTAGAGCGCCTTAAGGGCGCGCAGGTCGTCCACGCGGCGGGCGAGCTGCTCGGGCTGGTTGTAGCCGGGGCAGCGCCCCTCTAGGTCCACGTACAGGCCGTCGGGCACCTCCACGTCGGTGTTGCAGACCCCGTAGAGG
>VGTA01000307.1 GCA_016874875.1 Deltaproteobacteria bacterium
TGCGCTCGCCCCTCCCCTTCCGCCCCCTGCGGCCGCGCCGCCGCCCCCCGCGCCGCCCGCGCCCCCCGCGCCCCCTGCGCCGCCCCCTGCGCCCCCTGCGCCCCCTGCGCCCTGCGGAGGGCGCGCGCCCCCCGCAGGGGGCGTGACGGACGCCGCGGCGCCCGCCTGCGCGGCGCCCACGCCGTCTGCGTCGTCTGCGTCGTCTGCGTCGTCTGCGTCGTCTGCGTCGTCTGTGTCGTCGTAGTTGTTGTAGTCCGCCCAGGTGGTGGGCGGGTCAGGCGGCACCTCGGTCGTGGTGGTGGAGTGCGTGCAGCCGATGAGGGCGCTGAGGAGGGCGCTGAGGAGGGTAAGACGCGAGAGACGCGAGAGACGCGAGAGACGCGAGGGGCGGGCGGGCTTGGACATATACACTCTTTCGATGTTGAGCGTGTGTTGGTGTGGACGCCGCTCTGCACACCTTACGCCAAGCGGCGTCTCACCGCTGAACAATCTTCAATGGACGGTTGATATAAATTGGCACACTCTGTGCTAGAGATCACCGACGAGCAGCGGACCCCACCCCCCACAGCCCACAGGAGTGACCCCATGACGCGCCCCACCTCGCCCGCCCCCTCTCCCGCCCTGCCCTCCCTCCGCCGCGCCCTGCAGCAGACCTCTTGCGTGGGCCTCCTCGGCGCCCTCGGCCTCCTCGGCGCCTGCGCTGACCTCAACGTGGAGGAGGAGGAGGCGAGCGACACAGAGAAGGGCTACTACCTGGCGACCTCGGTGTGGCCCTCCAAGGACATCAACGTCTGCTGGGAGAATCCGGCCGACGTGACGCCCCGCGACCAAGAGATCATCCGCCTCGCCGTCAACAGCACCTGGGCGGCGGTGATCCCCTTCAGCTTCTCGGGGTGGGGCGCCTGCGACGCCGCCAGCCGCGGCATCCGCATCCGCGCGGCGGAGGACCACCCCCACGCCAAGGCCCTTGGGCGCTTCCTCGACGGCGAGCCGGACGGCATTGTGCTCAACTTCACCTATCGCACCTTTAGCCCCAGCTGTGCTCAAGACGAGCAGACGCGGGAGAGCTGCAACTACATCATCGCCGTCCATGAGTTTGGGCACGCGCTCGGGCTCGCGCACGAGCAGAACCGCGCCGACACGCCCAGCTCCTGCCAGGACGCGCCGCAGGGGGCGGACGGCGACGTGACGGTGGGCCCCTGGGACCCCGATTCGACCATGAACTACTGCAACGACAAGTGGGTCAACCTAGGAGCGCTGAGCGAGGGGGACGTGCAGACGATGATGCTCGCCTACAGCCACCTCATCCTGCCCGCGCAGCCCGCCCCCGCCGCCCTCCCCAAGGCGCTCACCGTCAACGCCCGCAACAACGGCACCGTCCGGATCAAGTGGACGCAGGGCGACGACCGCGCCAGCCTCTACCGCGTGCAGCGCATGAAGCGCGTCAACGGCTCGTGGGCGCAGGCCAAGGACGTGGGGGTGACGCTCGCGCCTAACCTGAGGATGGTGGACGAGCTCAGCCGCGGCACCTTCCGCTACCGCGTGCGCGCCGAGAACAGCGCCGGGGCGTCGGAGTGGAGCGCGTGGAAGCGCGTGGAGCTCTAGCGCGTGGAGCACTGAGGGGGCGCGGAGCGGCGCGCTAGTCGACGAGCATCCGCCGCACGCGCGGGAGCGCCTCGAGCAGCTGCGCGACGTCCTCGCGGGACGTGTAGAGCCCCACCGAGGCGCGCACCGTCGCCGACACGCCGAGGTGGCGCATCACGGGCTGCGCGCAGTGGTGCCCCACGCGCACCGCCACCCCGTGCTGGTCGAGCAGCACGCCCACGTCGTGGGGGTGCGCCCCCTCGAGCACAAAGCTCACCGCGGAGGCGCGGGCGGCGGGGGCGCCCATGACCTGCACGCCGGGCAGGGCGCGCAGGCCGCCCTCGAGCGCCGCGAGGAGCGCCGCCTCGTGCGCCTCCACGCGGGCGAGGTCGAACTCGCGCAGGTAGTCGAGCGCCACCCCCAGACCCACGGCGCCGCAGATATGCGGCGTGCCCGCCTCAAAGCGACTGGGCAGCCCCGCGAAGGTGGTGCCCTCGAACCGCACCTCCTCGATCATGTCGCCGCCCCCCTGGTAGGGCGGCAGGGCCTCAAGGACCTCGGCGCGCCCGTAGAGCACGCCCACGCCGGTGGGGCCGTAGAGCTTGTGCCCCGAGAACACGTAGAAGTCGCAGCCGAGCGCCTGCACGTCGGTGGGGCCATGCGCCGTCGCCTGCGCCCCGTCTACGAGGGTGAGCGCCCCCACGGCGCGGGCGCGGGCGCAGAGCAGGGGGGCGGGGTTGACGGTGCCGAGGGCGTTGGAGAGCTGCGAGAAGGCGAACAGCCGGGTGCGCGGCGTGAGGAGGTCGTCGAGGGCGCTGAGGTCGAGGTCGCAGCTCGGCGTCATGGGCAGCACGCGCAGCGCGGCGCCGGAGCGCGCGCAGGCGAGCTGCCAGGGGACGATGTTGGCGTGGTGCTCGAGGGCGGTGATGAGCACCTCGTCGCCGGGGCGCAGGGAGGCGCTCAGGCACGACGCCACGAGGTTGATCCCCTCGGTGGCGCCGCGCACAAAGACCACCTCGCGCGCCTCGCGCGCGTTGAGGAAGCTCGCCACGCGCTCCCGCGCCCCCTCGTAGCGCGCGGTGGCGCGCTCGCCGAGGCCGTAGACGGCGCGGTGGATGTTGGCGTTGTCGTGGCGGTAGAAGTCGGCCACGGCGTCGATCACGCAGGCGGGCTTCTGCGCGGTGGCGGCGCTGTCGAGGTAGGCGAGGGGGCGGCCGTTGACGCGCTGGCTGAGGACGGGGAAGTCCTCGCGGGGGGCGGGGAGGGGGCGGCTCATTGGGCGGGCTCCTCTGGGGACGCGAGGGCGCGGGCGAGCGCCTCGGCGGCGAGCTGCTGGGCGCCGGGGTCGTCGAGGCGCTCGAGCACCTCCCCCACGAACGCCTCCGCGAGCAGGCGCTCGCCCACGGCGCGGGTGAGCCCGCGCGAGCGCAGGTAGAACAGCGCCTCCTCGTCGAGCTGCCCCACGGTGGCGCCGTGGCTGCACTGCACGTCGTCGTTGTAGATCTCGAGCTGCGGGCGCGACACGGCGCGCGCGCCCTCTGAGGCGATGAGGTTGGGGTTGCTCTGCTCAGCGCGCGTGCCGCTCGCCCCCGGCGCCACATACACGCGCCCCGTGAACACCCCGCGTGAGATCCCCCCGAGGAGCCCCTTAAAGCGCTGTGCGCTCTCGCAGCGCGGGGCGAGGTGCCGCAGGGTGAGGTGCTGGTCGAGCAGGCGCGCCCCGCTCCCCACAAAGGCGCCGGCGAGGTCGGCGCGCGCGCCCTCCCCGGCGAGGTCCACGCCGAGCTCTACGCGCGCGAGCCGCGCCCCGAGGTTGAGGAGCGTGGCGCGCGCCCCCGCCCCCGCCGCAAGCGCGATCCCCACGGCGCCGAGGTGGAGGTGGGCGAGGGGGGCGCCTTGGGCGCGCGTGTAGGTGAGGTCGGCGCCCGCTTGGAGCTCGACCTCGGTGATGTGGGCGGTGAAGGCGGCCTCTGCGCCCTCTGCGCCCTCTGCGCCCTCTGCGCCCTCTGCGCCCTCTGCGCCCTCAAAGCGCTCAACGAGCGTGAGGCGCGCGCCCTCGCCGCAGCGGGCGGCGAGGCGCGTGAGCGCCCCTGTAGCGGGCGCGGCGGGCGCGGCGGGCGCGGCGGGCGCGGCGGGGACGTCGAGCGTGTAGACCACGCGCACCTCCCCCTCCTCCCCCGGCGGGACCCACACGAGCAGCGCGCCGTCGGCGCTGAGGTCGCTCCACGCGCACAGGGCTGACCCCCCTAGCGCGGCGCCCGCCCCCGTGAGCGCGCCGAGGGGGGGGGCGGCGGGGGCGCCGAGCGCCGCCCACTGCGCCGAGACCCCCGCGGCGGTCACGGGGGGGCTCGCGGGCCACCGCTCGGGCGAGAGCGCGCCCACGCGCGCCACCCGCGCCGCCCCGCGCGCCTCGAGCGCCACGCTCGGGCTCAGCCGCACGAACTCGCGCGGGAGCGCCTCGCCCACGGGGGTGTACCAGAGCGCCTCCGTCTTGCCGAACCCCCCAGAGGCGAGCAGCGCGCCCTCTGCGGCGGCGAGGGCGGGGGGGGGCAGGAGGGGGGCGGCGGCGGTGAGGGGGCGCGGGGGCGCGAGGGGCGCGCGCCGGCTCGGGCTCACCGCTCACCCCCGATCAGCCACTCGTAGCCGCGCTCCTCGAGCTCGCGCGCGAGGCTCGCCTCCCCCGTGTGCACCACCCGCCCCGCGCTCAGCACGTGCACCTTGTGGGGCGTCACGTGCTCTAGGAGGCGCGGGAAGTGCGTGATGATCAGCGCCGAGCGCGCGGGGCCCTTGAGCGCCTCCACCCCCTGCCCCACCACGCGCAGCGCGTCGATGTCGAGCCCCGAGTCCGTCTCGTCGAGCACGCTCAGCGTGGGCTCCAAGAGCGCCATCTGCATCACCTCGTTGCGCTTCTTCTCGCCCCCCGAGAACCCCTCGTTGACGCTGCGCTTGAGCATGCTCGCGTCGAGCTTGACCATCTGCAGCGCCTCCTTGGCGCGCTTCATGAACTCCACGGGGTTGAGCTCCGGCAGCCCGAGGTGCGCGCGGCGGGCGTTGAGGATGGCGCGCAGGAAGTAGCCGTTCTGCACGCCGGGGATCTCCACGGGGTACTGGAACGCCAAGAACACCCCCGCGCGGGCGCGCTCGTCGATCGACATCGCCAGCAGGTCCTCGCCCCTGTAGAGGACCGACCCGCTCGTCACCTCGTAGCCCTCGCGCCCGGCGAGCACGTACGACAGCGTGCTCTTGCCCGAGCCGTTGGGGCCCATAATGGCGTGCACCTCGCCCACCGGCAGCGACAGCGACAGCCCTTTGAGGATCTCCGCGCCCCCCGCCACGCGCGCGTGCAGGTCTTTGATCTCTAACAGCATCTCCGACATCTCAGCTCTCTTTCTTGGTCTCGCGTCCCGTATGTGCGCCGCTCCGTATGTGCGCCGCTCAGCCCACCGTGCCCTCAAGGCTCACGCTCAGCAGCTTGTTGGCCTCCACGGCGAACTCCATGGGCAGCTCGTTGAGCACCTCGCGGCAGAAGCCCGTGACGATCAGCGC
>VGTA01000308.1 GCA_016874875.1 Deltaproteobacteria bacterium
GCTGCACGAGGGCGCCGAGGGAGTCGCGCATCCAGTGCTCGAGGCGCAGGCCGTCGAGGTGGGCGCGCGCCACGGGGCGGTCGGGGCGGTCGAGGTCGACGAGGACCTCCACGTCGCCCTGCAGGGTCGCGCGCGAGAGCTGCGCGTCGGGCAGCGCGAGGCGGGCGAGGGCGCAGCGGAGGTCGTCGCCGAGGGCGAGGACGCTGAGGGCGCGGTCGGGGTCGTCGAGGGAGAGGGGGAGGAAGCCGCCGCCGGCGCGGCTGGCGTTGAGCAGCCCCCGGAGCTCGCGCGCGTAGCCGCGGTCGCCGCGGGCGGGGGCGCGCAGGAGGCTGACGCTGAGGTCATAGAGGCTGAGCGAGAGGCGCGCCACGCGCCCGCCCTCGCCGGCGGCGCCCGCGGGGCTGAGCGGGAGCCACGCGCGCAGCCACGCGAGGCGCCCGAGGTGCCCCGCGAGGGTGAGGCGCTCGGGGGTGAGGTCGAAATCCACCTGCGCCTCGCCCACCCCCACGGCGAGCGGCGCGGGCGCGCCGGCCGAGAGCGTAAAGTTGACGCGCCGCGCCTCAAGGGAGCCGGCGCCGGCGGGGCGCGCGAGGGGGCCGCCGAGGCGCACCTCCCCCGCCACGAGTCCGTAGAGGGAGCGGAGCTCGGGGGGGGGGCTGGGGGTGAACATCTGCGCGAGCTGCAGGGGGAAATCGAGCAGGCGCGCCTGGAGCTGAAAGGCGCCCGCGCCGCCGTCGAGCTGCCCCTCGGCGTCGAGGAGGAGGCGCGCCTGCTTCCACAGCCGCGCGCGCCGCACGAGGAGGCGGCGGGCGTCGGGCTCCCAGCGCGCGCTCACCGACAGCTCGCGGAGCTTGAGCTGCTCGTAGGTGAGGTCGTCCACCCCGAGGCAGGCCTCGAGGCCCCACCCCGCCCCCCGCGCCGCCGAGCGCGCGGCGCGGGCGTAGAGGCTCGGCAGGCAGGAGTCGGGGCTCTCGCTGGGGTCGAGCGGGTGGGCGCGCATATACTCGTCGCAGCCGCCGGGACCCTCGGTGCACGCCACGGCGCGCGCCACCCCCGAGAGCGGGAGGGCGCCCTCGGGGAGCGCCGAGAGGTCAAAGGGGACGCCCTGGAGGTCGAGCCACCCCTCGATGCGCGCGGGGTCGCGCAGGGGGACGAGCAGGCTGCCCTCCACCTGCGCGCTCGGGCCGCGCAGGGCGATTCGCGAGAGGCGCAGGCGCTCGGCGCCGAGGTCGAGCTCAAAGCGCGCGAGGGCGTCGGACAGCGCCCAGCGCGCCGCCCCCACCGCGCCGCGCAGCCCCCGCCCCCGCACCTCGCCGCGCGCGGATGGGCGCGCGAGGGCGCCCAACACCTCCACGTCCGCCTCTAGCGCGCCGGAGAGGGGCAGCGTGAGGGGGGGCAGCGCGCGCGGCGACAGCGCCGCGCGGAGGGCGCCGCGGAGGGCGAGGCGGCCGGCGCCGAGGTCCACGCGGCCGCGCGCCGTGGCGGAGATGTGGGGGGCGGCGCCGCCGAGGGCGAGGGCGGCGGCGTGGACGTCGAGGTGGGGGCCGCGGAGGGTG
Organism: Deltaproteobacteria bacterium; assembly: GCA_016874875.1. Lineage (GTDB taxonomy): Bacteria > Myxococcota_A > Bradymonadia > UBA7976 > VGTA01 > VGTA01. The sequence goes on from VGTA01000308.1 coordinate 1,557, forward strand.
GCGAGGGCGCGCGCGGCGAGGGGGAGCGGGCCGTCGAGGGCGGTGTCGACCTCGACGCCCACCTCAAAGGGGCCCGCGTCGCCCTGCGCGGGCGCCGAGAGGCGGGGGCGGAGCTTGAGGCGCGCCGCCGCGCGCGCGTCGGCCCCCCAGGGGCGCCACTCCGCCTGCAGGGGGGAGCCCGGGGGCGCGAGGCGCGCCCAGCGGACAGCGCGCGCGCGCACGTCCACGGCGCCGCGCAGGTCCCGCAACGAAAAGTCGCCCGCGGCCTCGAGGTCCGCGAGGGGGCTCCACACCTGCGCCTCCTCGAGGCGCACGAGGCCCGCGCGGTCCTTGTGGGCGCGGAGGGCGAAGCGCGTGGCGCCCACCGCCGGCAAGAAGAGCTGCCCGGCGGCGCGCAGGTCGCGGGCGCTCGGGTCGCTCACCAGCCCGTAGAGGTCGAGGCGCGCCTCGAGCTCGCCGCGCACCGCGCCCTCGAGTCCCCAGGGCGCCACGTAGGGGGCGAGGCTGTGGAGCTTGAGCGTCACGGCGCCCCGCAGCTCCGGCGTGCCGCCCTTCACGATGTCCATCGCCACCCCGCGCACCCGCACCTCGTCGCGCTCCTCGGCGCGCGCGCGCAGGTCGCCCGCCCCAAAGGAGTCGCCCGCCCACCAGTGGTCGTCCACCGCCACGTCGCGGAGGTCGTAGCGGAGGGTGAGGGCGACGGGGGCGTCGGCGGCGCGCAGGGCGCGGTCGGCGGGCGGGAGCGCGGTGAGGTCGCGGGGGGTGACGAGGGTGCGCACGGCGGCGGCGCGCACGGCGGCGGCGCGCAGGGACATGTGCTTGCGCGGGAGGTCAAAGCCAAAGTAGCCGCCCTCGATTCGCGCGCCGCGCACGTCCACGTCCACCGTGCTCATCTGCACGCGCACGTCTATGTCGTGGACCCTGATCTCCTCAAAGGAGAGCGTGAGGGGCGGGGGGGGGTCGCCGTCGTCGAGGGTGAGGTGGGGGGGCTGAAAGAGCTCGGCGATGTCCCACTCGAGGGCGCGCGGCTTGTGGCGGTGGGGGCGCTCGCGCATATGCACCCGCCCCCGCGCCAGCCGCGTGGCGCCGGCGCCGACGTGGTGGCGCGCGAGGCCCTCATACCAAAAGTCGCGCACCTCCAAGTGCTCCACGCGCACCACCTCCACGCCGCCGCTGTCGGTGAGGCGGGCGTCGAGGACGCGCACGTCCCAGGGGGCGGGGCCCCACGATGTGCGCGCCCAGCGCAGCGACCCCGACATGCGCCACCCCACGAGGCCCTGGTAGGCGGCGTCGCTCCACGAGGAGTTCATGAGCATCGCCACGAGGGCGTAGAGGGCGAGCAGGTGCGCCGAGAGCGTGAGCGCGTGCGCGAGGAGGGCGCGCCCCGCCCCCAGGGCGCGCCGCGCGGCGCTCACGGCCCCCGCGGCGCCCCCGCCGCGCCGCCGAGCAGGTCATCGAGCAGGTCGCCGAGTCCCCACAGCGCCCCCGCCGGGCGCGCGCGCAGCCAGTCGAGGGCGCGGAGGGCGCCGTGGGCGAAAACGGCGCGGCTGGCGGCGCGGTGCGTGAGCTCTAGGCGCTCCGCCTCGCCCAAGAAGAACACCGTGTGCTCCCCCACCTCCTGCCCGCCGCGCCCGGCGCTCACGTGGACGAGGGCGGGGTCGCGCGGGAGGGGGGTGGGCGCGTCGCTCACGCTCCCCCCCCGCCCCTCAGCGGCGGCGCGCGCCAAGTGGAGGGCGGTGCCGCTCGGCGCGTCTCGCTTCTGGCGGTGGTGGAGCTCAAAGACCTCCACGTCGAAGGAGGGGCCGAGGGCGCGGGAGGCCTGCGCGGTGAGGCGGGCGAGGAGCGCCACGCCGAGGCTGAAGTTGGCGGCGTGGAGGGTGGGGGCGCGGCGGGCGCGCGCCTCGAGGGCGCCCCAGCCCGCCGCGTCGAGCCCCGTGACGCCCGTGACGAGCGGCAGGGCGCGGCCCTCGGCGGCGAGGGCGTCGAGGGCGCTGAGGAGGGCGGGCTGCGCCTCGGGGAGCGAGAAGTCCACCACGCCCACGCAGCCGGCGAGGGCGGCGCGGAGGGCGGGGTCGCGGGGGTCTTGGGCGCGCCCCACGGCGAGCCCGAGGCGGAGGGTGGGGTGCGCGGCGAGGGCGCTCAGCAGCTCGCGCCCCACGCGCCCGCCCGCGCCCCACACCGCCACGGCGCCGCGCGCGTCCATCAGGCGCCCGCCTCGGCGGGCAGGGCGGCGCGCCGCGCGAGGTAGGCGCCCCAGGTGGCGCGCAGGCGCCCCTCGGCGGCGGCGCTGAGGGGGGCGAGGGGGAGGCGGGCGTGGGGGGTGAGGCGGGCGAGGGCGCGGCGGTCGTCGTCGCTCAAGCCCACGCCGGGGGCGCCGAGCCCGCCCTCGGCGAACCGCCACGCGAGGGCGGCCTTGACGGGGGCGGGGTTGCTCTCCACGAAGAGGTCGCGCGCGAGGGCGGCGAGGGGGCGCAGGAGGGCGCGCGCGCCGGCGAGGTCGCCGCGCTCCATCGCCGCGTGCGCCGCGCACACCTCGCCGGGGCAGAGGTCGCTGAGCACCGAGATCGCCCCCGCCCCGCCCACCGCCCAGTGCGCGAGGAGCGTGGGGTCGTCCCCCGAGAGCGCCGTGGCGCGCCCGGCGCTCGCCTCGAGCGCCTCGAGCGCGTCCTCGCCGTAGCGCAGGTCCCCCGTGGCGTCCTTGAGCGCCACGATGTTGGGCAGCTCCGCCACCAAGCGCGCGAGGCGGCTGGGGTCGAGGGTGACGCCCGCGCGCCCCGGCACCACATACAGGATGAGGGGCCACGAGGGCACCGCCTCCGCCACGGCGCGGAAGTGCCGCTCGAGGCCGTCCTGCGTGGGCTTGTTGTAGTAGGGGGTCACGAGCAGCCCCCCGTGCGCCCCGAGCGCCTGCGCGGCGCGGGCGCGCGCCACGCTCTCGCGGGTGCAGTTGGTGCCCACGCCCACCACCACGGGGAGCGCCCCGGCGGCGGCGAGGCACGTCTCGGTGACCTCGGCGCGCTCGCGCTCGCTGAGGGTGGGCGCCTCCCCCGTGGTGCCGTAGGCGACCACCCCCGCGACTCCCTCCGCGCGCTGCCAGCGCGTGAGCGCGGCGAGGGCGGCGTGGTCTACCTCGCCGCGGTCGTCAAAGGGGGTGGGGAGGGCGCTCATCACGCCGCGCGGGGCGCGGGCGAGGGCGGGGTGAGGTGTGACGCTCATGGGGCTGTGCTCTCTAGCGGCGCTCTGGTGCTCGGCGCGCGCTCACTCTTGAAGCTCGATTCGTCGGCTTTTGTCAAGGCGCCTAGGGGGTGGCGCGGGGCGAGGGCGCGCCCCACCCGCCGCCGCCCGGCGAGCAGACGCGCACGCGGTCGCCGGGGGCGAGGGGGGCGGGCTCCCCCGACCAAGGCGCCCAGGCGCCGCCGCGGCGGAGGGCGGCCGCGCCGGGGGCGCCGCGCCCCCCCCCCGCCAGCCCCGCGGCCCCCGCGGGGCGGTGCGCGGCGAGCAGGGAGGCGAGGGCGGGGCTGAGGGCCTCGAGCTCGCGCACGAGGCCGTCGCCCCCCGGGTGGAGTCCCTCG
>VGTA01000309.1 GCA_016874875.1 Deltaproteobacteria bacterium
GCCTGCGAGGGGCGCAGCGGGAGAGATGCGCGCGCGGGCGCCGCGGTCGCGCTAGGCCGCGGGGCGCCTTAGGGCGGCGGCGTCAGCCCCGACGCGCCCGACGCGCCCGACGCGCCCAACGCGCCCGACGAGAGGGCCGCCACCTCCTCCGCCGACAGGGCGCGCCACCCACCCGGCGCGAGCGCCCCGAGCTCCACGCCGCCAAAGCGGACGCGATGGAGGGCGAGGACGCTCGCGCCGGCGTTGTGGAGCATACGGCGCACCATGCGGTGCTTGCCCTCCGTCACCGCCACGCGCACCTCCCCCGCCGCCACCGCGCTCGGCTCAAGGGAGGCGGCGAGGGCGGGGCTCACGGCCGCCGCGCGCGCCTCTAGGCGCCCCACGAACACGCCGAGGGAGGTCTCCACGCCCGCCGCGAGGCGCGCCCCGAGGTCCTCGGGGAGCGCGGCGACCGCCGCCACGTAGGCGCGCTCCACCGCGCGGCGCGGGTGCAGGAGGCGCTGCGTGAGCGCCCCGTCGGCGCTAAAGAGGAGGAGGCCCGTGGTGTCGGCGTCGAGGCGCCCCACGGGGTGCAGCGCCTCGCGCCAGCGCGGCGGGAGGGCGTAGTCGAGGCCGGCGCGCCCCCAGGGGTCGCGGAGGGCGCTGAGCTGGTGCAGGGGCTTGTGGTAGGCGACCACGGCGGGGGGCGGGTCGCAGGGCTCGCCGTCCACCTCGAGGCGCGCGTCAGGGCGCACCTTGAGGTCGATCGACAGGACCTCGGCGCCGTCCACGCGCACGTGCCCACGCCGGATGAGGCGCTGCGTCTCCTTGCGCCCCCCGCAGCCGCGCTCGGCGAGCAGGCGGTCGAGGCGGACGAGGGCGTCGGGGGGCGGAGCGCTCACAGGCCCTCCTCAAAGTCGCGCGCCACGCGGAGGCCCACGTAAGCGGACGGCTGCGTGGGGGGCACCTGCCCGCGGGTGGAGGCGCGCAGCTCCTTGTAGCTGCTCTCAAAGCCGCCGCCCCGGATGACCTTGAGGCCGCCGCCGAGCACGGGCGCGCCGTCGGCGGGGACGCGCTCGTGGCTGGGGCGGTACATGTCTATCACCCACTCCCACACGTTGCCGGCGAGGTCGCAGACGCCGTAGCTGTTGGAGCCGGCGGGGCGCGAGCAGACGGGCCACAGCCCCCCGAGGCCGCACCCCGGCTCGAGCTCGATGGCCATCACCGCGCGGTCACAGCCGGGCTCCTCCGCGCCCCAGGGGTACACAAACGAGCGCTCGCCGCTGCGCGCCGTGAACTCCCACTCCGACTCGCTGAGGAGGCGCCCCCCCGCCCAGCGCGCAAAGGCGCCCGCCTGCGCCCAGTCCACGCACACCACCGGCATGTCGCCACGGCGCGCCTCCGCCGGCAGGGGGCCATAGAAGAGGCGTCGGCCTTGAAACACATGGCAGCGCCCGTCATCCCAGTGCGGCGGCGAGCAGGCGCCGGCGTCCACGCAGGCCTTGTACTGCGCGTTGGTGACCTCGGTGATGCTCACCTGGAAGCTCTTGATCTCCACCCACTGCATGGGCCACTCGTCCTCCACGGGGAAGGCGGAGCCGATCATAAAGCGCCCTCCGCGGATGGTGACCCACTGCAGCTTGCGGTTGAGCCAGGTGTAGCGCGTTTTCGCCTCCTCGACGTGCGCCGCCAGCGCGTCCACCTCCCCGTAGTTCTGAATAAAGTTGAGGAGCATCTTGCGCTGCTCCTCCTCGGCGAGGGGGCCGCGCGTGGTGGCCGGCAGGGAGCCCCACGACGCCGCGCCCCCCGCGCCCGCCGCCCCCGCCGCGCCCGCCGCGCCCGCCGCCCCCGCCGCCCCCGCCGCCCCCGCCGCGCCCGCCGCCCCCGCCTCGCTCGAGCGCGCTCCGAGCGCCTGCTCAAGCTCCGCCCAGTCGCGCGCGGCGTCCGCCTCTAGGACCGCGCGGGCGCGCGCCTGCTGCTCCACGCGGCGCGCGTAGGCCTCGTCGAGGACGCGCTGCGCCTCATCGAGCTCGCGCTGCGCCCGCGCCGAGCGCTCCTGGGCGCGCGCCACGCGCGGGTCGAGAGGGGCGACCTTGGGCGCCGCGGCCTCCTGGGCGCTGGCGAGGAGGGGGTCGACGGCGGGGGCGTCCACCTCCCCTGGGCGCCAGACGCGGGGCACCACCGCCCGCGGCGCCGCTGCGCGGCGCGCGCGCTCCTCCGCGGCGCGCGCGCGCTCCGCGAGGAGGCCGCGCGCCTTGATCGTGAGCCGCTCCGCCACGGGCAGCAGGTCCACGGCGAGCTGCTCGGGGCGGTGCGCCCACACCACGTGACGCGAGAGCTCCTCGCCGCCCGGGACGGCGTAGAGGCGCCACTCCACCTTGAGGGCGGGGCCCGCGAGGGCGCTCGTGGCGAGCAGCACCCAGTCCGCGCCGCTCTCCACGCCCCGCGCTAGCGCCTCCTGCGCGGTGAGGGCCGCGCGGGGGGCGTCGGGCGGCAGCAGCGCGTCGAGGTCCTCGGCGCCGATCACGCGCACCGAGGGCACGCGGGCGAAAGCGTCGCGCAGGCGCCCGCTGAGCGCGCCCGCCACGCCGCTCTCCCCCCGCCCTCGCCCCTGCTCCTGCCTCTGCCCCTGCCCCTGCCCCTGCCCCTGCCCCTGCCCCTGCCCCGCCGCCCACCGCGCGGGGGCGTCGCCCTGGATGTCGAGAATCGCCAAGAGCGGCGCGCCCGCGGGGGCGGCGGGCGCGCCGCGGGCCGCGCGGGGCGCGGGGTGAAGCGCGAGCGTCAGGCAGACGGCGGACAGGAGCGCCGCGGGGCGCGCGCGGCGGCACCCGGGGGCGAGGGCGCGGGGCGCCGCGCGCGATGATGTAGTGTTGGGGGTCATGAGGAGCTCTGATCATCGCGCACGGGGGCGGCGGGGCTACTTGGAGTAGGCATAGAAGGCGCTGAGGAGCTGCTGCTCGCTGAGGCGGTGGGTGAAGCCCGTGGCGGCGCGGAAGGCGGCGTCGTTGATCACCACGGGGTACTTGAGGTGGTTGAGGGCGCTCGACGGCAGCGGGTCGCGGAGGAGGCGGCGCGCCGCCGAGGTGTAGAGGAGCTGCGGCACGCTCACGGGCACGCGCCCCGCCTCGCGGCAGAGCGCGGAGAGGGGGAGGGGGTCGGGGCCCGCCACGTTGAAGATGCCGCGCAGGGGGCGCGCGAGGGCGGCGAGGATGGCGTCCACGGCGTCGTACTCGTGCATCACCTGAAAGAGCGGGTCGAAGCCCATGATCATGGGCACGCGCTGCCCCAGGCGCCCGCCGAGGTAGCTGGCGAGCGTGCCGCGCATGGTGGGGCCGAGGGTGTAGGCGACGCGCAGGACGGAGGTGTGAATCTCGGGGTAGCGCCACAGCGCGGAGGCCGCGAACAGGTCGGCGCCCACCAGGTCCGCGAGGCTCGGGTAGGTGGCGGCGGCGAGGGGGGGCTCGTCCTCAGTGCGGTAGAGGGGCGCGTCGGGGGCGGCGCCGTAGATCGTGTGGCGGCCCACGAAGACCGCGCGCTGCACCCCGTAGGCGTGGCAGTGCTCAAAGAAGGCCTGCGTGCCGCCGAGGTTGATGCGGTAGCGCTCCTCAGGGCGCGCCTCAAGGTGGGTGACGGTGGCGAGGTGGACGGCGGCGGTGGGGCGGTGGAGGCGGAAGACGTCCTCGGCGGCGCGCTTGCGGATGTCGGCGCTGAGGACCTGCACGCCGGGGGGCGGGTCTGGCCAGTCGCGGCTGTCGATGCCCACCACCGCCCAGCCCTCCTGCAAGAGTCGCTGCGCGAGCAGACGCCCGAGGCCGCCGCCCACGCCGGTGATCAGGACCTTGAGGGCGCTCACTCCCAGCCCTCCCCCCACCACCGGCGCTTGCCGACGGCGGCGAGGGCGCTGACGCGCGCCTCGCGGCGCGCGCGCCCCTCAGCGATGAGGGCGGCGATGGCCTCGCGGACGCGGGTCACGTGCAGCGCGATCACCTCTTCAGGCTCGTCGCCGTCACCCTCGAGCGTGATCGGCGCGCCGTAGAGGAGCTCGCAGAGCACGGGCTTGGGGATGGGCACGAGGTGCTTGGGGATGGGCACGTAGGGGACGCCGAGGAGGCGCGCGAGAGGCGCGGCGTGGTAGATGACGGGCATGGCCTCCTCGCCGCCCACGAAGGCGAAGGGGACGACGGGGCTCTTGTTCTGTAACGCGATTCGCACGAAGCCGGTGCCGAAGCGCGTGAGCTGGTAGCGGTCCTTGAAGAGCTTGCCGGTGCCGCGCACGCCCTCGGGGAACACCAAGAGGAGGCGCTCGTCGTGGAGGATCTGCGCGGCGTGCTCGGGCAGCCCTGAGAGCTGCCCGAGGCGGCTGAAGAGGGAGGAGAGGAAGGGGAGGTTCTGGGCGAACTTCTCCACCATGCCGTGGGCGTGCCGAGGCGGGTCGTGGTCAAAGAAGAGGGAGCAGAATACCATCGCCGCGTCCACCGGCACGCCGCCCGAGTGGTTGCCGATGAGCATGGCGCGCCCCGCCGGCGGCACGTGCGCGAGGCCGCTCACGGCTACGCGGAAGTAGCGGCGGTAGAGGGGCTCGAGGGCGCTGTAGAAGGCGCCGATGTGCCGCCGTGAGAGGCCGAGGCGGTCGTAGCCGTAGGGGCCAAAGGTGACGTCGAGGCGGTCGAGGCGCGCCTCGACCTCTTCTGAGGTGAGGCGTGACCACAGGTCGCGGTGGTGTGGGGTGCCGAGCATGGTCCCTCCTCGAGTGGGGCCGCGCGGGGCCGCGCGGGGCGCTTAGCCCATGAGGTCCTGTAGCTTGAGGGCGAGGCCCATGTTGCCCTCGACCTGGAGCTTGCCGCTCATGAAGAGCATGGCGCCCTGGGCGTCGCCGTTGTAGAGGTCGATGAAGTCGCCAGCGTCGAGGGTGACGGTGCAGTCGGCGTCGTCGTGGGTGCCGGCGCCGCAGGTGCCCGCCTTGAGGTCGATGAACCAGGCGCCGGGCTCGTCGCCGGTGATGTGGAACTGGAAGACGGCGTCGATGGAGCGCATCTTGGCGCCCTCGGCGGCGCTAGTGAGGCGGGTGGGGACCTTGGTGGTGAAGATGTCTGAGACGCTCATCTGAGCTCCTTTGTTGGGGGGGGGGGGGGGGCCTTGGGGGGGGGGC
>VGTA01000310.1 GCA_016874875.1 Deltaproteobacteria bacterium
GGGAGGGCGCGGGGGGGGGGGGGGGGGGGCGCGCTGTAAAAAAGATGTAGCCCGAGAGAGATTTCGAGAGGGCGTCGAGAGAGATTCTAGCCAACCCGCTCCGAATCCCCTATAACGCCCTCGGAGGCTCCTGCCCCGCTCGACCCCCCAGCTCGACCCCCCCCCGCTCTCACCTCTGCGTGCCCCCCACGCCGCCTGGAGACGCCCATGCCCTCTCAGAAGTCCCCCATCCGCGTCGCGGTCACCGGCGCCGCCGGCAACATCGGCTACAGCCTGCTCTTCCCCATCGCCGCCGGCCAGGTCTTTGGCGCAGACCAGCCCGTGATTCTGCAGCTCCTCGAGGTGCCGCAGGGCGTGCAGTTCCTTGAGGGCGTCAAGATGGAGCTGCAGGACAGCGCGTTTGGCCTCGTGCAAGACATCATCTGCACGAGCGACCTCGACGTCGCCTTTGGGGACGCCGACGCGGCCTTCCTGGTGGGCTCCAAGCCCCGCGGCCCCGGCATGGAGCGCGCGGACCTGCTGAGCCAGAACGGGCAGATCTTTATCGGGCAGGGGCAGGCGATCGACCGCTCCGCCAAGGAGGGCGTCAAGGTGCTGGTGGTGGGCAACCCCTGCAACACCAACTGCCTCATCGCCGCCCACCAGGCCAAGCGCACCCGCCGCGCCAACTACACGGCGATGACGCGCCTCGACCAGAACCGCGCCATGGCGCAGGTGGCGCTCAAGGCGGGGGTGGGCGTGTCGCAGGTGAGCCGCCTCGCCATCTGGGGCAACCACTCCCCCACGATGTACCCCGATTTCGAGAACGCCGCGGTGGGCGGCGAGCGCCTGACCCGCGTCATCACCGACGAGGCGTGGCTCAAGGGCGACTTCATCAAGACCGTGCAGCAGCGCGGCAAGGCGATCATCGAGGCGCGCGGCAAGTCCTCGGCGGCGTCGGCGGCGTGGGCGGCGATCGACCACATGCGCGACTGGCACCGCCCCACGCCGGCCGGCGAGTGGGTGAGCATGGCGATCTCGAGCGACGGCAACCCCTACGGGATCCCCGAGGGGCTCATCTACTCGTTCCCCTGCGTGGTGGACGCCAGCGGCGACTACTCGATCGTGGGTGGCGTGGAGCTGAGCGAGTTCGCCCGCGGTAAGGCGCTGGCGAGCGCGCAGGAGCTCATCGAGGAGCGCGACGCCATCAAGGACATGCTCTCTTAATCCATGAGGATCAAGCGGGCGATTTTCCCCGTGGGCGGACTCGGCACGCGCTTCCTCCCCGCCACCAAGGCGATGCCCAAGGAGATGCTCCCGGTCGTCGACAAGCCGCTGATTCAGTACGCGGTGGAGGAGGCGGTGGAGGCGGGGTGCGAGGAGTTTATTTTCGTGACGGGGCGGGGGAAGGCGGCGATCGAGGACCACTTTGACCACTCCTTTGAGCTCGAGAGCGCCCTCGCGCTCCATAGCCGCGAGCGGGCGCTCGAGGCGGTGCGCGCCATGGTGCGCCCGCCGGGGGCCGTGGCCTACGTGCGTCAGCAGTCGCCGGCGGGGCTGGGGCACGCGGTGTGGTGCGCGCGGCACCTGGTGGGGGAGGAGCCGGTGGCGGTCCTGCTCGCCGATGACTTGATTCGGGCCACGCCGGGCTGCCTTCAGCAGATGGTGTCGCGCTACGAGGGCGGCAACATGGTGGCGGTGATGGAGGTGGAGGCGCGCGAGGTGAGCACCTACGGGATCGTGTCGCCGGGGGAGGAGCGCGGCGGGCTCGTGGAGGTGCGCGGGCTCGTGGAGAAGCCGTCGCTCAGCGCGGCGCCGTCGCGGCTGGCGGTGGTGGGGCGCTATATCATCGAGCCGGGTGTTTTCGCCGAGCTCGACCGCCAGGAGCGCGGCGCCAACGGCGAGGTGCAGCTCACCGACAGCCTCGCGCGCCGCGTGGGCGCCGCGCCCTTCTGGGGGCTGCGCTTCACGGGGACGCGCTACGACTGCGGCTCCAAGGTGGGCTTCCTGCAGGCGAACGTGGCCTACGCCCTCGCCGACCCCGCCCTCGGCCCCGAGCTGGCCCCGTGGCTCAAGGGGCAGGTGGGGGGCTGAGGGGCGCGGGGGGCGGCGGAGGGGGCCGCGCCCCCCTTCAGCCCCTTGACAGCCTCAGCCCCTTATAGGAGTCTCGCGCGGCCGCCCTCGCGCGCCCACACGCTCGCCGAAAGTCCCCTATGCGCCTCCGCCGCTCGCCGCTCGCCGTCATGTACTGCGTGATCGCCCTCACCCTCGCGCCCCCCACGCTCGCCGCCCCCGCCGCCCCCACCGCCCCCGCCCCGGCCCCCGCCGCCCCCGCCCCCGCCCCCGCCGCCCCCGCCACCCCCGCCGCCCCCGCTGCGCGCCCGTGGGAGCTCGGGGCGCTGCGCCTTGAGACGGACGCCGCGGGGGCGGACGTGTGGATCGACGAGCAGCGGGTGGGGCGCGCGCCGCTGCCAGGGGCGTGGACGCTGGCGGGGGGGACGCACGCGGTGCGCGTGGCGCTCGGCGACTGGAGTCAGGCCGCGCAGGTCTTGGTGACGCCGGGGCAGGTGACAACGGTGCGCCTCGCCCGCGACGCGGGCGCCGCGGGCGAGGGGGCGCCCGTCTCCCCCGCCCCCGAGGAGGCGCTGTCGGCGCGGGTGGAGCGCGTGCACCCAGGGGCGGGCGTGCCCGTCCGCGGCGTGGGCTACGCGCTCTTGGCGCTCGGCGTGGGCGCCCTCGGCTATGGCGTCGTGACGCACCTGGCGGCCACGCAGGAGCGGCAGTCCGCGCTCCTCTTGAGCGACTCGCGCGCCGCGGAGCGCGAGCGGCGTCTTGAGGGGGCGATGTCGGAGCTGTGGGGGGCGCGCCTGGGGGTGGGCGGGGGGGCGGTGGGGGCGCTGGGGGGGCTGGCGATGCTGGGGTGGTCGCGCGGGGGGTGGTTTGTGGACGCGGCGCGCGCTGAGGGCGCTGAGGGCGGGAGCGAGTGAGCGCGCGCGGGGCTTGAGCGCCCGTGCGACGGCGCCCCCCGCGGGACTTTTTCAGGGCGCGTTGTTGACAGCGGGTCGCGCGTGCTTAGCCTCTCGCTCGTTGAGGCGAGGCGGCGCGCGACGTGACCGCAGCAGAGCGCGCAGGCGCTCCTAAAGCGCCCACAGCACTTCACAAGCACTTCACAAGCACTTCACAAGCACTCACAAGCACACACAGGCACACACAGGAGCAGCGAGATGGGCAAGATCATCGGCATTGACCTCGGGACCACGAACTCCGTCGTGTCGATCATGGAGGGCTCCGAGCCCAAGGTGATCGCCAACGAGGAGGGGCAGCGTACCACCCCGTCGGTGGTCGCCTGGGACAAGAACAACGAGGTGCTCGTGGGCCAGACCGCCCGCCGCCAGGCCATCACCAACCCCGAGCGCACCGTCTACAGCGTCAAGCGCTTTATGGGCGGCAACTTTGACGAGCAGCAGGCGGACGTGGAGCGCATGCCCTATAAGCTGTCGCGCGGCGCCAACGGGCGCGTCGAGGTGGTGATCGGCGACCAGCGCCTCTCGCCTCCCGAGGTGAGCGCCAAGGTGCTCATGAAGCTCAAGGCGGCGGCGGAGCGCTACCTCGGCGAGGCGGTGACGGAGGCGGTGATCACGGTCCCCGCGTACTTTAACGACGCGCAGCGCCAGGCCACCAAGGACGCCGGGCGCATCGCCGGGCTCGACGTCAAGCGCATCGTCAACGAGCCCACCGCGGCGGCGCTCGCCTACGGCCTCGACAAGAAGAGCCGCGACCAGACCATCGCCGTCTACGACCTCGGCGGCGGCACCTTCGACATCTCCATCCTCGAGATCAGCGACTCGGTGATCGAGGTGATCTCCACCAACGGCGACACCCACCTCGGCGGCGACGACTTTGACGACTGCGTGATCGACCACCTGATCGAGGAGTTTAAGCGCCAGAGCGGGATCGACGTCCGCAAGGACAAGATGGTGCTGCAGCGCCTCAAGGAGGCGGCGGAGCGCGCCAAGATCGAGCTGTCGAGCACGGTGTCCACCGACATCAACCTGCCCTTCCTCACGGCCGACGCCACGGGCCCCAAGCACCTCGTGCTCACGCTGACGCGCGCCAAGTTCGAGGAGCTGATTCGCCCGCTGGTGAAGAAGTCGCTCGAGCCCTGCGCGCAGGCGATGAAGGACGCCAAGAAGAAGCCCGCGGACATCGACGAGGTGCTCCTGGTGGGCGGCTCGACCCGCGTGCCGTACGTGCAGCAGGAGGTGGAGCGCTTCTTTGGCAAGAAGACCAACCAGTCGGTGAACCCCGACGAGGTGGTGGCGGACGGCGCGGCGGTGCAGGCGGGCGTGCTCTCGGGCGACGTCAAGGACATCCTGCTGCTCGACGTCACGCCCCTGTCGCTGGGCATCGAGACGATGGGCGGCGTGATGACGCGCCTCATCGAGCGCAACACCACGATTCCGATCACCAAGAGCGAGGTGTTCTCCACCGCCTCCGACCAGCAGAGCGCCGTGACGGTGCACGTGCTGCAGGGCGAGCGCCCTATGGCGCGCGACAACAAGACCCTCGGCAAGTTCAACCTCGAGGGCATCCCGCCCGCCCCCCGCGGCGTGCCGCAGATCGAGGTGAAGTTCGACATCGACGCCAACGGCATCGTGAACGTGAGCGCCCGCGACAAGGCCACCGGCAAGGAGCAGAAGATCACCATCACCGCCTCGGGCAGCCTCACGGACGCCGAGATCGAGCGCATGGTGCGCGAGGCCGAGGAGAACCGCGCTCAGGACGAGGAGCGCAAGCGCGGCGCGCAGGTCCGCAACGACGCCGATTCGCTGGCGCACCAGACGGAGAAGACGGTGGACGAGCTGGGCGACAAGCTGTCGGGCGCCGACAAGGACCTCCTCGCGCGCCAGGTGCAGGCGGTGCGCGACGCGCTCGGGTCGGAGGACCTCGGGCGGATCGAGGCGGCGATGAAGTCCCTGCAGGGGGAGAGCAGCCGCGTCTTCTCGAGCCTGTATCAGCAGGACGGCGCCGGCGCGGCCCCGGGCGGGGCGGGCGGGAAGGGCGGCAAGCAGGGGGATGATGACGTGATCGACGCGGAGTTTGAGGAGAACTGAGGGGGCGCGGGGGGGCGCGGGGGGGCGCCCCGCG
>VGTA01000311.1 GCA_016874875.1 Deltaproteobacteria bacterium
GGCGGCGGGGGGGGGCGGGGCGAGGGGGCCGGCGTCAGCGCCGCGGGGAGGCGGGCCCTCCGCGCCGGCGCTCAGCTCCACCTTGAGGGCGCGCAGGGCCTCCTCGTTGACCTCCACGCGCGCCTCCGCGCGGAGCGCCTCCACGTAGCGCGCCACGCGTGCCGAGCGCGCGCGACTCACCAGCTCGCCGCGCAGCTGCTCGCGCACCTCGTCGAGCGGGCGGTCCACCGCCGGGCGCGCCGCCACCCGCTGCGCGATGTGCCAGCCGAGCGGACTCGCCACGGGCGGGCTCACGGCGCCCACCTCGGCGAGCGCCCACGCCGCCTCCACCACCGGGGCGAGGGGGTCGGCGTCCCCCGGGGCGGGGCGGGCGCGGTAGCCGAGGTCGGCGGGGGGGGCGGCGGCGCAGGCGGGGCGGCGGGCGAGGGCGCGCGCCGCCAGGTAGGCGCCCCAGGCGACTCGGGGCTGCGCCGGACTCGCCACCAGGCGCGCCTTGAGCTCCGCCGCCGCCACGCGCGCCTCCGCCTCATCGGGCACGCACAGCTGCGCCACCCGCACCTGCGCCGGGCGGCTGAGCTCGGCGGCGCGCTCCGCGTAGAGCGCCTCCACCTGCGCGTCGGTCACCGCCTCGTCGGCGGGCGCGCCGCGCAGCTCGCGGTCCATCAGGGCGCGCACCATCGCCTGCTTGTGCGCCAGCTGCGCGTCGGGGTCCTCGCCGTACCCCGCCTCGCGCGCGCGGCGCGCGAGCAGCTCAAAGCGCACCACCGAGTCGAGCAGCTCGCGGCGGCGCTCGGGGCTCTGGTAGCGCGCGCGGGTGAGGGGGGCCATCTCCGCGAGGCGCCGCTCGAGCTCCGCGCTCGTGATCACCACCTCCCCCACCCGCGCCACCACGGGCGACTCGTCGGCGGGGGGGCGCCAGCGGCCCGGCGCGGGGGGGGCGGCGTCGGGGGCGCACGAGAGCGCCGCGGGGGCGCACGCGAGGGCGGCGGCGAGGGCCGCGAGCGAGGGGGCGCGGGGGGAGGGCATGGGGCGCTCCTGGGGAGAGGGGAGGGGGCGGGGGCGCGCGGGCGCGCGGAGGCTTGCGGGCGGGGCCGCGGGGCGCGTCACGGGAGCTGGTCGGCGAGGCGCGTGAGGAGGGCGCACGAGACCCCCACGAGGTCCTCGCGCGCCACTTCCTCCGCCGAGAGGGCGTAGCGCCACGCCGCCCCCCCCGCCGCCGTCCCCTCCGCGCGCAGGCGCCCCCCGAGGAGGTGCGCCGCGCGCGCCAGCGCCGCGGGGGAGAGGCGACTCTCGGGGTGCAGGCGGAGCAGCACCGCGCGGCGCTCCGCCGCCAGCTCCACCGCCCCCACGAGGCGCGCGAGCAGCTCTATGCGCCAGCGCGCGAACAGGGCGTCGAGCGCCGGCGCCCCCGCCGCGTCCACCCGCGCAGGGTCCCCAAAGCGGTCCACGAGCTCCGCGCGGAGGGCGTCGAGCGCCTCGGGGGTGGCGCACTGCGCGAGGCGGCGGTGCAGGCTGAGGCGCTCGCGCGGCGAGGGGATATAGGCGGGGGAGAGCGCCTCCACCCGCGCCTGCGGCAGCGAGATGACCGGCGTCAGGCGCGCCGCCTCCTGCCGCCCGCGGCGCTCGTCGAGGGCCGCGCGCAGCAGCTGCTGGTAGAGCTCGAGCCCGATCTGCTCGGAGTGCCCGTTCTGCCGCGTGCCGAGCAGCTGCCCGGCGCCGCGGAGCTCGAGGTCGCGGCTGGCCACGTGGAAGCCGCTGCCGAGGTCGGTGAAGCGCTGAAGCGCCTCGAGGCGCTCCTGCGCCTCTGGGCTGAGGGGCAGGGAGGGCGGCAAGAGCAGATAGCAGCGCGCGCGCTCATGGCTGCGCCCCACGCGCCCGCGGAGCTGATAGAGCTGCGAGAGGCCAAAGCGGTGCGCGTCCTCCACGAGCAGCGTGTTGGCGCGGGGGATGTCGAGGCCCGTCTCGATGATGGTGGTGCAGAGGAGCACCTGCGCGGCGCCCTCCGTGAAGCGGTGCATCACCTCCTCGAGCTCCTCGGCGCGCAGCCCGCCGTGCGCCACGGCGATGGTGGCCTCCGGCACCACCGCCTGCAGCCACTCGCGGCGCGTGGCGATGGTCTCCACGCGGTTATGCACATAAAAGACCTGCCCGCCGCGCCCAAGCTCCGCCAAGATGGCCTCGCGCACGAGGGGCTTGGCGAGGCGCGACACCTGCGTGTACACGCTCTGGCGGTCGCGCGGGGGCGTGGCGAGGAGGCTCAGCGAGCGGATGCCCGTGAGACTCATCTGGAGGGTGCGCGGGATGGGCGTGGCGGTCATCGACAGCACGTCGAGGTTGGCGCGGAGGGCGCGCAGGCGCTCCTTGTCGCGCACCCCAAAGCGGTGCTCCTCGTCGAGCACGAGCAGGCCGAGGTGAGGGATGCGCACGCCGTCCTGCAGCAGGCTCTGCGTGCCGATGATGACGTGGACGGCGCCGTCGGCGAGCGCCTCGCGCACGCGCAGCGCCCGCTCCGGCGTCACGAAGCGGCTGAGCTGCTCCACGCGGAAGGGGGTGTCCTTGAAGCGCGCGCGGAAGGTCCGGGTGTGCTGCGCGGCGAGGAGGGTGGTGGGCACGAGCACCGCCACCTGCCGCCCGTCGAGCAGCGCCTTCATGGCGGCGCGCATGGCCACCTCCGTCTTGCCAAAGCCCACGTCCCCGCAGAGCAGGTGGTCCATGGGCGCGGGGGCGCACATCTCCTTGAGAATCTTGCGGACGGCGCGCTCCTGGTCGGGCGTCTCCACGTGCGGGAAGGCGGCCTCAAAGGCGGCGAAGCGGTCATCGGGGGGCGAGAACGCCACGCCCTGGAGGCCCGCGCGCTCCGCGTAGAGCTCGAGGAAGGCGTCGGCCTGCTCCTCCGCCTCGCGGCGCGCCTTGAGCTTGGCCTCGTCCCAGGCGGCGGGATCGCTGAGCGAGGCGAGGCGCGGGTTGGGGACGCCCACGAAGCGCTGAATCAGGTGGAGGTCGTAGACGGGCAGCAGGAGCGCGGCGCCCTTGGCGAACTCGAGGCGGAGGCAGTCGACGGTGAAGGGGTGATGGGGGTCAAAGCGGTTGGTGACCTGATCGAGGCGTCGGTAGACCGCCACGCCGAAACGCTCGTGCACGACGAGGTCGCCCTCGTTGAGCTCGTCGGCGGCGCTGAGGAAGGAGCTGAGGCCGCGCGCGTCGCCCTCCCCCTCCCCGGCGCCCTCCCCCGCGCCTGCGCCGGCGCTCGCCTCCCCCGCCGCCTCCCCCGCCGCCGCCCCCGCCGCTTCCCAGTCGCGCGCGTGGAGCTGCCCGCCCTGCCCGAGCGCCTCCCCGCCGGCCAAGAGCACGGCGCGCGGCGCGCTGAGGGTGAAGCCGGACGACACGGCGCCGAGGGCGAGGTGGAGGCCGGGGGCGAGGGCGCCGAGGAGGAGGTCGGCGGGGGGGTCGGCGGAGAGCGCGGGGGCGAGGGGGGCGAGGAGGCGCGCGAGGCGCGCGCGCTGCGACTCGCTGGCGCACGCCACCACCACCGGGTAGCCGTCCTCCACCCAGCGCGCCACCTGCTCGAGCAGCGGCGCGAGGGGCGCGGCGCCGCCGCGGGCGGCGTCGAGGGCGGCGCGCAGCGCGAGGTGCGGGGGGGGGCTGAGGCGCACCGTGGCGGCGCGGAGGTCGCCGCGCGTGAGGCGGAGCGCGCGGACGCCGCCGCGGGGCGGCGCGTCCCCAAAGCCCCACTGCGCCGCCACCTCCTCAGCGCGCAGCAGGTGCTCGCGGAGCGGGGCGGCGAGGCGCGCGTCGCGGAGGCAGGCGGCGCGCTCCTCGCCCCAAGCGGCGTCGCGCGCCGCGAGGACGGCGAGGGCGCGCGGGGGGTCCTCGAGCACACAGCAGAGCCCCTCGGGCGCCGCGGCGGTGAGGAGGGCGTGGAGCGAGACGCCGGCGTCGTTGAGGAGGCGCGCGCCGAGGGCGTCCACGCCGGGGGGCGGGAGGCCCTCATCGAGGCGCCGCACCCAGTCGTCCACGAGCGCCTCGGGCAGCTCCGCCGCCGCCGCGCCCCCCTCGTCGAGCAGGTCCTCTAGGAGATTCCGCAGCCCCGACCCCGCCTCCCGCAGGTCGCGCGGGCGCCGCGCGAGGAGGCGCGCGGGGGTGAGGGTGAGGGCGTGGAGGGGGGCGCCCGTGGCGCGCTGCGTCTGAGGGTGGAAGGGGTGAATCGACTCGAGCGCGTCGCCCCAGAAGCTCAGGCGGAGCGGGCGTGAGAGGTGAGGGGGGTAGAGGTCGAGGCGGTCGCCCTGGAGGCGAAACTCGCCGCACGCCTCCACGCGCTGCTCCGCGGGCGTGTAGCCGAGGCGGGCGAGGGCGTCGGTGAGGGCGTCGCGCGAGAGCTCGTCGCCCACGCGCAGCGCGAGGGCGCGGGCGGCGAGGGCGGCGGGCGGGGGCGCGAGGTGCGCGAGGGAGAGGGCGCTGAGGCAGAGCGCGGCGCGCCGCCCCTCCCCGCCCACCCACTCACCGCGCGCGAGCAGGGTGAGGGCGTGGAGGCGCGCGCCCTCCAAGGCGGCGGGGGCGCGGGCGGGGGCGAAGGGGCTCGGCGGGTCGGGGAGCGCGAGGGCGGCGCCGGGGCCGAGCAGGGCGCGGAGGGCGGCGGCGGCGCGCGCCGCCTCCTCCTCGGTGGGCGTGACCCACACGAGAGCGCGCGTGAGGGGCGCCCCGGCGGGGTGCGCGGCGAGGGCGGCGCACAGCAGCGCGCCCTCCTGCGTGAGCGCCGAGACGTCTACGGCGCCGCGGGCGAGGGCGGCGGCGACCTCGGCGATGGCGAGGGCGGCGCTCAACGCCCCTCGTCAGCGACACCCGCCGCCGCCAGCTCGCGCTCCACCGCCTCGCGCACCACCGCCTCAGCGATGGCCGGCAGGACCTCCCACGCCACGCTCGTAAACGCCTCCACCGCCGCCGGACTCAGCGCGCCCGCCACGCCCCGCGCCGCGAGCGCCCTCAGCGCCACGTCGAGGGTGCGCGCCACGGCGTCGTTGAGGAGGGCGCTGGGGCTCCGCGCCGCGCCGTGGAGGTCGAGGGCGTCGGCGGTTGGGGGCGGCGCGGGGGGCAGCGCGGGCGGGGCGAGCTCAGGGACGAGCTCAG
>VGTA01000312.1 GCA_016874875.1 Deltaproteobacteria bacterium
CGGGGGGTGGGCGTTTAACCCGCGCGAGACCATCCGCGCCGAGCTCTCGGGGCGCTGCGAGGTGGAGGAGCTGGGGGGGGCGCTCACGGTCGCCTAGCGGCGCGCGGCGCCGGTGGACGACAATAAGGAGACGCTCGATTCGAGCTACCAGACCCCCGTGCACCTCCCCCCGCTGCGCCCCGCGCGCCCCGAGGCCGCCGCCCCCGCCGTTGTGCCCGCGCAGGAGAGCGGCGCGCGCCCCGCGAGCGCCACCGTGGAGATTCTGCGCACGCTCGGGGAGGGGGGCATGGGCATGGTGTACCTCGCGCAGCAGTCGCTGCCGTGGCGCCAGATCGCCGTCAAGCGCCTCAAGGACCCCTCCCCCGAGCAGCAGCGGTGGCTGCTGCAGGAGCTGCACGTCACGGGGCACCTCGCCCACCCCAACATCATCCCCATCTATGAGGTGCGCGAGCACCCCACCGCCGGCCTCGAGATCTTGATGAAGCGCGTGGAGGGGCGCACGCTGCTGCACGAGCTCGGGGCGGGGCCGGCGACGCGCGAGCGACTCTCGTGGCTGCTGTCGGTGATGGTGCAGGTGTGCCACGCGCTGGAGTTCGCCCACGCGCAGGGCGTGATCCACCGCGACATCAAGTGCGAGAACATCATGATCGGGGCCTTCGGCGAGGTGTACCTGATGGACTGGGGCATCGCGCTGATTTTGAGCGAGGCGGCGGGGGCGCCCCGCGGCGTCCTCGGCACGCCCTGCTACCTCGCCCCCGAGATGCTCAGCGGCGACCCCGCCCACCTCAGCCCGCTCACCGACGTCTACCTCCTCGGCGCCACCCTCCACCACGCGCTCACCGGCGCCTACCGCCACCGCCCCACCTCCCTGCAGGACGCCCTCGAGGACGCGCGCGTGAGCGCCCCCGCCCGCTACGACGGCCTCGGACTCCCCGAGCGCCTCACCGCGCTCATGAACGCCGCCTGCCACCCCGACCCCGCCCGCCGCCCCCCCAGCGTCGCCGCCCTCCGCGCCGCCCTCGAGCTCGCCCTCGACGACGCCAAGGCGCTCACCCTCTGCGAGGGGGCGCGCCCGCTGCTCCACGCCCTGCGCGCCGAGCTGACCGCCCGCGCGCCGCGCGACGGCGACCTCGGCGTGCTCGCCGCTGAGTGTGAGAGCCGCGCGCAGAGCGCCCTGCTCGTCTCCCCCACCAGCGCCGAGGCGCTGCGGCTGCGCGACGAGGTGGAGGTGGCGCTGCTGCAGCTCGACCTCCGCCGCGGCGCCCCGGAGCTCGCGCGGCGGCGCGCCGAGGGGTTCGCGCAGCGCGGGGCGCCCCTCGCGGACCCGCTGCTCCTCGCGCGCATCGACGAGGGCCTCAGGCGCAAGGCGCAGGACGCGCGCCTCCTCACGCTCCTCAACCCCGCCCGCTCCGCCGTCGCCCGCCGCCGCCTCCTGCTCACCCTCACCGTGGGCGCCGTGCTCATCTCCTCGGCGGGGCTGCTCTATAACCACTATTTCGCCCGCGACGTGACCACCCTGCGCCTGCTCCTGTCCAAGAGCGCGGTTTTCGCCGTGATTCTCCTCGGGGCGCGCCTCGGCGGGCGCGCGCTGTGGGAGACGCCCACGGGGGCGCAGGTGAGCCGCGCGCTCCTGATCGGGTCGGGCCTCGCCCTCGCCAACTCCCTCGTCACCCACCTGCACGGCGGCGAGGCGGTGGGCATGATGACGGTGGACATGCTCATCATCGGCGCCTCGTTCGCGCACACGGAGCCGCTGGTGCCCACGGGGCGCTGGGCGTCGGCGCTCTGCCTCACCTGCGCCGCCGTGAGCGTCCTGCTCCCCGCCCTCACCTACCCGCTCCTGCTCGCGTCCTTCATCTTCTCGCCGCTCGTCGCCCTCTCGTCGTGGGCGCCCGCCACCCGGGCGAGGTAGGGGCGCACCAGGCGCGCGGAGAGCCAGCGCGCGAGGGCAGGCCACAGGTGCACAAGCACCACGAAAGGGCGGGTGAGGCCGCGGTTGACGATGACCGGGCCGCTCCGCAGGCGCGCCCCGCGCAGGAGGCAGCGCGCCACCGCCGCCGCCACCGCCTCGTCGGAGGTGGCGCCGAGGAGGGCGGGGGCGCGCCCCGCCGTCTCCTTGTGACGCTCGTGCATGCCGGAGCCGTGGACGAAGCTGGGGTGGACCGTCACGAAGCGCAGGCGCGTGGGCGCGTACTCCACGGCGAGCGCCTCGCTGTACGCCCACAGCCCCGCCTTGGTGGCGGAGTACACGGCGCCGAAGGGGGTGGGCACGTAGCCGGCGGCGGAGCTCATGTGGATGAGGACGCCGGCGTCGCGCGCGAGGAGGGCGGGCAGGAGCGCGCGGTTGATGAGCAGCGGCGCGGTGAGGTTGAGGCGCACCTGCGCGGCGAGCGCCTCCGGCGCCGCGCCCGCCGAGGGCTGAAAGTCGTCCACGCCGGCGTTGTGCACCACCGCGTCGAGGGCGGGGTAGCGCGCCGCGAGGGAGGACGCCCAGGAGAAGATGGCGCCCTCGTCGCTGAGGTCCACCACCTCCACCCACAGCCGCCCCGCCCCCGCCGCCGTCACCTCCGCGCCGAGCGCCTCGAGCGCCTCGCGGCTCCGCGCCGCCGCGATCACGTCAGCCCCCAGCGCGCAGAGGCGCCGCGCCGTGAGCGCCCCGATGCCGCGCGAGGCGCCCGTCACCAGCGCCACGCGCCCGCGGAGGGGGAGCGCGGCGCTCACGCGAGCCCCTCCACGAGGTGGACGCTGCGCTCCCAGTCCTTGCCGTTAAAGGGCACCACGAGGAGGTGCGCGAGGGGCGCGTCGAGGCAGCGGGCGTTGACGCTCACCCCCTCGGGGTTGGAGCGGGGCACATAGAACGACTTGACGCCGCAGACGCGACAGAACAGGTGGCGCGCACACATCGAGCAATCGCAGTCAAAGAGCCGCGCGTCGGCGGGGACGAGCGCCTCAAAGCGCACGCCGCCGCAGTGGCAGCCCCCCGCCGCGCAGAGCTCCCCGGCGGGGGCGAGCGGGGGGGACTCAGGGCTGCGCGGGGCCATAGCCAAACCAGCTCAGGCAGGGGAGGCCGCCCGCGGCGGGGGCCTCCACCCACGCCCCCGAGGCGTCCACCACGCCGGTCCCAAAGCGGTCCCAGTCGCCCTCCTCCACGCGCTCCTCGCCGCCGAGCGTGCAGTCGAGGTTGCCGAGGGCGTAGAGGGCCACCTCCGCGCCCGGCGCGTAGCCGGCGGCGTTGGGGAAGCGCAGGGCGGCGGCGGCGCCCACCACGTCGGCCTCGGGGGCGAAGGTGAACAGGCCGTCCACGCGCGCGCCCTCGCCCAAGAAGCACAGCCCCGGCGCCGTGGGCGCCACGGGGCGCCCCCACACGTCGGCGAGGTCCTGCCCAAAGAGCGCGGAGGGGTCATCGAGCCGCACGGTGAGGTCGCCCGCGAGGGTGACGCTGGCGGCGTCGCTGGCGAGCGCCGGGCGCGTCTCGTAGAGCACGAGCGGGCTGACGGCGCGCAGGACGCCGTCGGCGCCCACGTCGCTGAGCTGCGCGTGGCAGTACATGGTGGCGTAGCGCTCGCGCGGCACGAGGCTGCGGAACGTGAGCTCGTCGAGGCAGCGCGCGTCGTTGGGCACGCTCAGCGAGAACGCCCCGTCGGCGCCCGTGTCGGCGGGCATGAGGCAGAGGAGGCTGCCGCTCCCCGCCACGCGCACGCAGAGCTGCACCTTGGCGCCCTCCACCGCGCGCCCCACCTCGTCCACCACCCACCCGCGCGCCTCCGCCACCCAGCTGCCCGCGCAGGCGGGGTCGGGGGCGTGGGCGGCGGGGGCGGCGATAGCGGCGGGGGGGGCGAGGGGGGTGGCGGCGGGCTCGGGGAGG
Source organism: Deltaproteobacteria bacterium (assembly GCA_016874875.1). GTDB lineage: Bacteria > Myxococcota_A > Bradymonadia > UBA7976 > VGTA01 > VGTA01. The sequence continues at coordinate 3,866 of VGTA01000312.1, forward strand.
GGCGCGGCGGGGTCGAAGCGCCCCCGCGGCGGCGCCTCAGCGCCCGCGGTCGCCCCCGCGGTCGCGCCGGCGGCCGCCCCCGCGGCGGCGCCGGCGGTCGCCCCCGCGGTCACGCCCGCGGCGGCGCCGGCGGTCGCCCCCGCGGTCACGCCCGCGGCGGCGCCGGCGGTCGCGCCCGCGGTCACGCCCGCGGCGGCGCCCGCCCCCCCGGCGGTGGCGGGCGCGTCGTCGCCGTCACAGCCCCACGCGCCCAGCGCCCCCGCGGAGAGGAGCGCCGCCCACGCCCGAGGCGCGCGGGCGGAGAGGTCAGCGCGCGTGAGGCGCCGAGGCGCCCCCCTCACGGCTGACTCGGCAAGAGCGCCTCGATCGCCGAGGTGAGCTCAGCGGCGAGGGGGGTGGTGCCCGAGAGGAAGTGCTGGCTGTAGGCGCCCTCGGGGGTGACGAGGAACTTGTTGAAGTTCCAGCTCACCTCCGCCCCCGCCGCCCCCGTGAGGTAGGAGTAGAGGGGGTGGATATCGGCGCCCTTGACGGAGATCTTGGCGAACATGGGGAAGCTGACGCCGTAGTTGGCGGTGCAGAAATCCAAGATCTGCTCCTCGGAGCCGGGCTCCTGCGAGCCAAAGTTGTTGGCGGGGAAGCCCAAGATCACCAGCCCGCGGTCCCTGTAGCGCTCATAGAGCTCCTGCAGGCCCTCATACTGCCCCGTGTAGCCGCAGCGGCTCGCCACGTTCACCACCAGCGCCACCTTGCCGCGGAAGTGGCGCATGTCCACCGCCTGGCCATAGATGTCGGTCATCGTGAACTGATGGACGCCCTGCCCGGGGACGCCCGTGTCGTCGATGGGGGGGTACTCGCGCGGGGGCTCGTTGGGGTTGGCGCCGCCCACCTCGATGTAGGGGTCCCCGCCCTCGCCCATCGCCCCCCCGCCGCCGGCGGGGGTGGCGCCGCCGGCGGGGGTGGCGCCGCCGGCGGGCGTGGCGCCGCCGGCGGGGGTGGCGCCGCCGGCGGGGGTGGCGCCGCCGGCGGGGGTGGCGCCGCCGGCGGGCGTGGCGCCGCCGGCGGGCGTGGCGCCGCCGATGGGCGTGGCGCCGCCGGTGGGGGTGGCGCCGCCGGCGGGCGTGGCGCCGCCGTAGGGGTTCGCGCCGCCGGTGGGGGTGGCGCCGCCGTAGGGGTTCGCGCCGCCGGCGGGGGTCACGCCGCCGGTGGGGGTCGCGCCGCCCTCGGGGGCGTCTTCGCTCTCACAGGCGCTCAGGGCGCT
>VGTA01000313.1 GCA_016874875.1 Deltaproteobacteria bacterium
GGGGTCTGGGCGTGGGCGCTGCGCGGGGCGCTGAGGCTGAGGGCGCTGAGGCTGAGGACGCTGAGGCTGAGGGCGCTGAGGCTGAGGGCGCTGAGGCTGAGGGCGCTGAGGCTGAGGGCGCTGAGGGCGCTGAGGGCGCTGAGGGCGCTGAGGGCGCTAGGGGCACGCGGGGCGCGGGCGGGCGGGCGCATGGGGGCTCCTCCTCGGCGGGTGGCGCCGGGCGAGTGGCGCGCGCGTCTGTTTTCGCTTAGTGTGGTGTCCCGCGCTGGGGGGCGCGCGCGGCGGGGGGCGCGCTCACACTAGACGATCTCGCCGCCCCGCTCAACCTTTCGCGCCCCCGCGCCGCCCTAGGAGCCCCCATGGACCACGCCGCCCCGCCGCGCTCGCCGCTCCGCTCGCCGCCCCTCCCGCCGCCCCCGCTCGCCCGCCGCCTCGGCGCGGGGGGGCGGGGGGTGTACTCGCAGCTGGCGGGGCGGGCGCAGGCGAGCGGGCGCCCGCTCCTCCCTCTCCACGTGGGCGACACGCACCTGCCGCCGGCGGTGGACGTGCGCGCGCTGCCGGCCAGCGACGACCTCCACCGCTACACGGCGGTGGGGGGCGAGCCGGCGCTCGTGGAGGCGCTGCGCGCGCACCTCGCGCGGCGGCAGGGCGCCCCCGTGGGCGCCGAGGAGGTGCTGGTGACGGCGGGGGCCACGGGGGGACTCACGGCGCTGTTCGCGACGCTGCTCGCCCCGGGGGACGAGGCGCTGCTGCTGGCGCCGTACTGGCCGCTCGTGGCGGGGGGGGCGCGCCTCCTCGGCGCCACGCCCGTGGCGGTGCCCGTCTTTGGGCGCGGCCTCTCCTGCGCTGAGGCGCTCGCCGCCCTCGACGCCGCCTGCACGCCGCGCGCGCGCCTCCTCTACTTCAACTCCCCCAACAACCCCACGGGCGAGGTGCTCTCGCGCGAGTGGATGGAGGCGCTGGTGGGCTGGGCGGCGCGCCGGGGGCTGTGGGTGGTGTCGGACGAGGTCTACGACCTGTTCAGCTTCTCGGCGCCGCACGTCTACGCCCGCCCCCTCGACCCCGCGCGCGTCATCTCCGCCTTCTCTATGAGCAAGGCGTTCGGTATGGCGGGGTACCGCTGCGGGGCGCTGCAGGGCCCCCCAGAGGTGCTCGCCGAGGTGGAGCGCGCCGCCACCTTTACCCTGTACAGCGCGCCCACCCCCGCGCAGCGCGCGGCGCGCCTCGCTCTTGAGGGGGAGGGGGAGCGCTGGGCGGCGCGCGCCCGCGCCCTCTACGCGCAGGTGGGCGCGGAGGCAGCGCGCCGGCTCGGGGCGCCGCCGCCGCAGGGGGGGACGTTCTTGTTCTTGGACGTCTCGCGCGAGCGCCCCGACGCCGAGGCGCTCAGCGACCTCCTCGGCGCCTGCGCCGACGAGGGGCTGCTGCTAGCGCCGGGGTCCTCGTTTGGGCCCTACCCCACGCACGTGCGCCTCTGCTTCACCGCGGCGCCGCCGGAGCGCGTCCTAGCGGGGGTGGACGTGCTCGCGCGCGCCCTCGGTCGCGCCTAACGCCTCTCGCGCGCCCCTCGCGCGCCCCTCGCGGGTCGCCTCGTGTCCCCACCTCACGCCCCTGGAGTCCGCCATGACCAAGCCCCACCAGCCGCTCTTTGTCCGCCTGCCCGCCCCCGCCCACATCCGCAAGATTCACGTGCTCGGCGTGGCCGGCTCCGCCATGGGGGCGTTCGCGTGCATGCTGCAGGAGGCGGGCTACGAGGTGCGCGGCTCAGACCTCGGCATGTACCCGCCCATGAGCGACATGCTGGCGGCGCGGGGGGTGGGGGTGTCGCTGGGGTGGGACCCGGCGCACCTCGACTGGGGGCCCGACTGGGTGATCGTGGGCAACGTGTGCCGCCAAGACAACCCTGTGGCGGCGGTGGCGCGGGCGCGCGGGGTCCCCTACGCCTCGTTCCCGCAGGCGGTCTCCGACCTGTTCTTGGCGCGCCGCTCGCCGGTGGTGGTGACGGGCACGCACGGCAAGACCACCACCACCAACCTCACCGCCCACCTGCTGCGCGCGCGCTTTGAGGGCGTGGGGCTGCTGGCGGGGGGAGTGGGGGCCAATTTCGGGTCGCCCTACGTGATCGGGGCGGAGGGGGCGCCGTTCGTGATCGAGGGGGACGAGTACGACACGGCGTTTTTTGATAAGGGGCCCAAGTTCCTGCACTACCGCCCGGAGGTGGCGGTGGTCAACAACATCGAGTTCGACCACGCCGACATCTACGACTCCGTGGAGGAGATCGAGGAGAATTTCGCCCGCCTGTGCGCGCTCATCACGCCGGGGCGGCTGCTCTTGGTGAACGGCGACGACCCGCGCGCCCTCGGGGTGGCCCGGGCGGCGACGGGGGAGGTGGTGACGTACGGGTTCGGGGAGGGCTGCGCGTGGCGCGCCACGGAGGTGTCGCTCGGGCCCGCGGGCGCCGAGTTCCTGCTCACGCCGCCGGCGTCGGCGGGGGCGCCGGCGTGGGCGCGCAGCCCCCTGCCGGGGCGCTACAACGTGGGCAACGCGCTGGCGGCGCTGGCGGCGGCGGTGGGGCGCTACGGGGTGCCGCTGCCCGACGCCCTCGCCGCCCTCGCGTCGTTCCGGGGCGTGCAGAAGCGCCAGGAGGTGGTGGCGGACGTGGGGGGGGTGCTGGTGATGGAGGACTACGCCAACCACCCCACAGCGGCGGCGGAGACGCTGCGGGGCCTCCGCGCTCAGCACCCCGGGCGCCGCCTCTGGGCGATCTATGAGCCCAAGAGCAACACGGCGCGCCGGCGCGTGCACCAGGAGGAGTACGCCGCGGCGCTGGCGGAGGCGCCGCTGGCGCGCCTGACGCGCCCCTTTAAGAAGGAGGACCGCTTCCCCGCCGCGGAGCGCCTTGACCTCGACGCCCTGGTGGGGGCGCTGCGGGCGCGGGGGGTGGACGCGGCGGCGTGGCTCGAGATCGACGAGCTGGTGGACGAGCTGGCGCGCGAGGCGCGGGCGGGGGACCTGCTGGTGTTTATGTCGTCGAGTCACTTTGAGGGGGGGGTGACGCGCACGGTGGAGCGCCTGCGGGCGCGCGAGGAGGCGGCCCGTGTCTGAGCCCGTGTCTGAGCCCGTGTCTAGGCCCGTCGGCCTCAGCGCCCTGCAGCGGATGCCCCGCGCCCTGGTGGACGTGCTGGCCGTCGCCTACGACTTCCTCACCGCCGCCGACCTCCTCCGCGCGCTCACCTTCCTCAACATCACCCCCCGCGCCGCGCGGCAGTACCAGATCGGGGACGTGTCGGCGGAGCTCGACGAGCTGGCGCAGGGGGGCTGGGTGCTCGAGGGGGCGCGCGGCTACCGCTGTCACCCCGAGCGCGTCGACGAGGCGCTCGCCGGGCTCTCGCCGGCGCAGGTGAGCGCGGTGTGGGGGTTCGTCATCCGGCTCACGCAGTCGGCGCTCCCGCAGCGGCTCGGCGGCGCCTCGCTGCGCACGCTCGGCGCCTCCCTCGGGCTGCTCGCCCGCCGCGACGTGGCCGCCTGCCTCGCGCTCAGCGACCCGGGGGGGGCGGTGGAGACGGTGTGGGCGCACTACGCGGCGCCCGGGGGGCAGCGGGCGTGGCTCACCGAGCGCCTCCTCGAGCTCGACGAGGGGCTGCTCGCGCGCTGCCCGCTGGCGCTGCGCGCCTGGATGTGCGCGGAGCGGGCGTCGCGCTGGCTGTGGGCGGCGCCGGGGGCGGGGCCGCAGGGGGGCGGGGCGGCGGCGCTCGCGGAGCTCGAGGGGCTGCTGCGGGCGGCGGGGGGCGCGGAGGGAGAGGGGGGGGCGGCGGGGCTGGCGCGGGGGGCGCGGGCGCTGGCGGCGGCGCTGCAGCGCGACTACGACGAGCGGGCGAGCGCCGCCCGCGACGCCGCCCGCCGCGCGCCCCCCCGGGCGGCCGGGCCGAGTCCCGAGGGCGCGCTGCTGCTGGCGGCGGGGGAGGCGCTCGGGGCGGCGCTGCTGGCCCGCGGGGCGCCGCGGGAGGCGCTGGCGCTCCTCGGGGCGCTCGACTCCCCGGAGGGGGCGGCGGAGCTGTCGGACGCGGGGGGGGCGCTGCGCCTGCTCGGGGCGCTGGCGCACCTGAGCGCGGGGGACGTGGGGGCGGCGGAGGGGGCGTGGCGCGAGGGGGAGCGCGCGCTCCGCGGCGCCCTCCGCCGCCGGGTGCTGCTGGGGGGGGCGTCGGCGCTGGGGCGGCGCCTCGGGGCGCTGGCGATGTGCGCGCTGCGCGACCCGCAGGCGCCGCAGGCGCTCACCCTCAGCGCCGAGGCGCCCCACCTGCGCGCCGCCCTCCCCGGCGAGGAGGAGGCGCCCGCGCTGCGCGCCCTAGACGCGCTCTACGAGTCGCTCAACGCCGACCCGCCCGCCCACACCGCCGCCCTGCCGCTGGCGCTCGAGGGGTGGCTCTCCTCCCCCCCCTCGCCGCTATGGGACCTGCTGGCGTCCACGCTGGCGGCGTGGGCGGGGGCGCGCCTCTCCCCCGAGCAGCTCGGGGCGCTCGAGGCGCGCGCGGCGGGGTGGGAGGGGCTGGGGATGGCGGGGCTGGCGGCGGCCCTCCGGGCGCTGTGGCCCGAGGCGGAGCCCACGCCCCTCGGCCGCCTCCGCGAGCCCGAGGCGTCGTGGCACCGCCCCCTCCGCGCGCTAGAGGGGCTGGCGGCGGCGCTGCTGGCGCGCGCGCCTGAGCGGCGCGCCTAGCCCTCGCGGCGGCGCCTAGCCCTCGTCGCCGAGGGGGTCGCGCCGAGCGGCCTCGAGCCTGTAGCGGAAGGCGCCGTCCTCGGCGCGGCGGCTGCAGCGCCAGGCGGCCCAGGCGCGCCCCTGGGCGTCAAAGGCGAGGGCGGGGTCGAGGCCGCAGACGCCCTCCTCGCCGGCCTCCACCACCTCGCGCGTCCACTCGCCGAGGTGGGCGGCGGGGTCGTCGGGGGCGGCGGGGTCGGCGGCGGCGGCGGGGGCGCGGGGGGGGGCGGGGGCGGGGGGGGCGGGGGGGCGCGGGGGGGGGGGGGCCGGGTGTCGGGGGGCGGTGGGCCGGGGGCGGTGGGGCGGGGGGCCGGGGGCCGTGGGCCGTGGGCCGTGGGCCGTGGGCCGTAGGCC
>VGTA01000314.1 GCA_016874875.1 Deltaproteobacteria bacterium
CACTGCAGCGAGCCCACCTGCCCGCTCGCGCCGCTCAGGCCGGCGACGCCCACGCCGGTGACGGTGTTGCTGGAGTTGCCGCCGGGGCCGCCGCCGCCCGCCGTGAGCTCCGCCGCGTTGAGGAGGAACTCGTTGTTGGCGGCGTAGGAGGCGGGGATGAGGCTCTGCGCGCGCGCCACAAAGACGTCAAAGCTCGCCCCGCCGTTGCCGCCCGCCCCGCCGCCGCCGTGACCGCCGCGCCCGCCGGCGCCGCCGCTGCCCGCCTGCAGGGAGCAGTGGTCGAGCGTGGTGTCGCCGCCGGGCGCCCCCTCGCCGCCGAGCCCGCCCTCGCCGCCGCCGCCGCCGTTGCCGCCCGCGCCGCCCGCGCCCCCAAAGCCGCGCTGCACGCGGTTGCCCGTGACCACGGGCATGTCGGCCACGCGCGCCGGCGGGGCGCTCACGAAGGTGACGTACACGCCAAACGAGCCGCCGCCCGCCCCGCCGCCCGCGCCCGCTAGCCCACCGCAGCCGCCGTTGCCGCCCGAGCCGCCCGAGGAGCCCACGTCGTGGGTGTTGGCGGGGGTCACCCAGTTGCCGATCTGCACCCCCGCCGCCGCCCCGCCGCCGCCGCCGCCGCCGCCGGGCACCCCCGCCTCGCCGGCGTTGCCCGCGAACGCCGCCCAGTGCGCGCTCAGGAGCCGCCCCAGCGCCACCCCCGCCCGCGTCCCGCCGAGGCCGTCCTGCCCCGCCCCGCCCGCGGCGCCGTCGCGCGCGTCGATGGGGTTTTCGAGCACGGTGCACACGCCCGCGCGGTCGGAGTAGAGGTGGTTGCCGCCCAGCCCCGCCACCCCGCCGCGGGCGGTGGCGCCAGAGAAGCCGGGGTTGGCGGGCTCGCCGCCGAGGGGGCACGACGAGCTGCCGCCCGCCCCGCCGCGCGTGCTCACCCCGCCGCACGACTGCGTCGGCGACGACCCGCCCGGGAGCGGCAGCGTCACGCCCGCCTGAATCCCTGAGCAGCTGAAGATGTTGGTGATGGTCACCGCCCGCCCCGTCACTCCCACGCGCCCGCCCTGCCCCGGCACGCCGCTCCCCCCCGACGCCCCGTCCACCCCGCGCCCGCCGTCGCCGCTGGTGACGCGGTTGTTGGAGACCGCGAGCGCCGCCGTGGAGTCCTCCACGTACACGCCGTAGGAGTTGCCGCCCGTGAGGGGCGTGCCGCTGTTGATGACGAAGCCGTCGAGGGTGGTGGGCAGGGTGACGCCCACCGCCTTGACCCCGTAGCGGTGCGGCTCGGCGCTCGCGAGGGCGCGCGTGTCGATCTGCGTGATATACACGTCGGGCAGGCGCACCCAGCTGAGGCGGTCAAAGCCGCCGAGCAGGTCCACGCCGCTCACCAGCGTCACCACCTCGCGGTACACCCCCTCCGACACCAACACCCGCCGGCGGCCCGCCGCCTGCGCGCGACTCAAGCCGAGGGCGATGGTGGCGCAGGGCTGCGAGACGGCGCCGCAGGTGGCCTGACTCGACCCGCCGTTGGCGGCGGTGGACACGTAGATGGCGTTGGGGTCCGCCACCAGCTCGCAGCCGTTGCGCGGCTGCCCGTCGGCGTCCACGGCGCCCGGGAGGCACTCGTAGTCACAGCGGAAGGCGCCGCCCGCCGCGGCGCACACGGGGCGCACGTTGAAGCGCGCGGGATCGCCGCCCCACTGCTGCGCGCAGTCGTTGCCGCAGGCGCCGCAGGCGGTCACGAGGCTGTAGGCGCCCCGCGCGTCGGTGAAGCCCTCGTCGGCGCGCCCGTCGCAGTCGTCGTCTTGGAAATCGCACGCCTCGCTCGCGGCGCCCTGCACCACGTCGGCGTTGCACACCGCCGCCGACACGCCGTCGGCGGGGCAGACGAACACCCCCGAGCGCTCACACAGCCCGCGCCCGAGCGCGCACACGCCGCCGAGGGTGGGCCAGCGGTCGTCCACGTCGCCGTCGCAGTCGTTGTCGAGCCCGTCGCAGCGCTCGTCGGTGGGCGCGCCGGGCTGCACGCTGCACTCCTCGCCCTCCTGACTCGCCGCGCACACAAAGAGGCCCTGGCGGAGGCAGGCGCCCTGCCCCACGGCGCAGGGCGAGAAGAGCAGCCCAAAGTCCTCGTCGGCGCCGCCGTCGCAGTCGTTGTCCACGCCGTCGCAGCGCTCGGGCTGCGCGCGCGCCAAGAGCGCCGCCGGGTTGAGGCCGCACTCCACGCGCTGCCCGTCCGCCGCGCAGCGCGTGAAGGACGACTGCTGGCAGGCGCCCACGCCGAGGGTGCAGATCTCGTTGAGGCCGGCGAAGCCGTCGTCGATCACGCCGTCGCAGTCGTTGTCGAGGCCGTCGCAGACCTCGGCGGCGGGGGTGCCGGGCTCCACGTCGCACACCACGCCGGCGCCGTCGGGGGCGCAGCGGCGCACGCCCACGCGGCGGCAGAGGCCCTGCCCCACCTCACAGGTGGCGCCCACGCCGGTGAAGCCGTTGTCGAGCACGCCGTCGCAGTCGTTGTCGAGGCCGTCGCAGACCTCGGCGACGGCGGCGCCCGGAAACACATTGCACTCCACGCGCGCCCCGTCCTCCGAGCACTCATAGACCCCGTAGCGCTGGCAGAGGCCGCGCCCCACGCTGCACACCGTGTCGCGCTCGCTGAACTCCTCGTCGGTGTCGCCGTCGCAGTCGTCGTCGAGGAAGTTGCACAGCTCGGGACCCGGCGTGAGCGCGGTGCAGATGGGCTCAGGGGAGGCGGAGGTGCACAGCACGCGCCCGGAGCACACCACCGCCGCGCCGTCCACCTCCGTCTCGCGCGTGCACACCTCGCCGAGCATGGGGAGGTCGTCGGTGAAGCCGTTACAGTTGTCGTCGAGCTGGTTGCACACCTCGGCGGCGGGCTCCTGCGCGTCGCAGGCGCTCCACCCGGCGGCGCCGCCGCACACCTGGCGCCCCACGCAGGCGCCAAAGCCGTTGGCGCGCTCGCAGATGCGGCGGTCGCCGTCCTTGGTGGGGTTGCAGGTGCACGAGCCCGTGGCGGGCACGCACTGCTTGGCGGCGGCCTCGGGGACCTGGCGGCAGGCGTAGCCCTCCACGCAGTCGCTGTCCTCGGCGCATTCCGCGCCGCACACCGAGAGCCCGTCGACGGAGAGGCAGGCACCCGCGGGGCAGTCGCCGTCGCTGGCGCAGGGCTTGCAGAGGCGCTCGTCGGTGGGCACGCACAGGAACTGCAGGTCGGCGCCCGTGTTGGCCACGCCGCGGCACCCCCAGCCCGACGGGCAGTTCTCGCCGAGGCAGGCCTGCGTGCACACGCCGCCCTCGCCGAGGGTGATGCACTGGGCGCTGGCGCACTGCGAGTTGGACTCGCAGGGCTCGCCAAAGGCCTTGGGGGTGAAGATGACGCCGTCGTCGCCCACGTAGGCGTCGCTCACGACCTTCATGTCGAGGCCAGGCTCCACGGGGACATAGCCGAAGTCAGGGTCAGCGACGGGGGTGACGTCGGGGGCGCTGTCGCAGGCCGCCGTCGCCGTGAGCGCGAGGGCGACGAGGGCGCGGCGCACGCGGCGCCAGGGGCGCGTTGCGGGGGGCGTGCGGGGTGTCATAAGCTGTGTCCTGCCGTAAAGAGGCCCGTGGATGTGTGCACGGGTGGGAGGATATATGTTTTTCTTGCGTCGCTCTAGTGATGCGTTGCGCGCCGCCCTCGCCGCCCTCGCCGCGCCCCTCGCCGCCCTCGCCGCGCCCCTCGCCGCGCGCCCCCTCGATCTGCCGAGCGCGCTGCGCGCCCTAGGGCACCCGCAGGGCACCCTCGACGCCCTCCGGCACCTGCTCACGCTGCCCCCCGAGGCGCTGGAGGGCGCGCGGAGCGAGGCGCTCTACGCGGCGCTCGACCGCGTGACCTTAGACACCGCGCAGCCGCTCACGGCGCGCGCCTGGGCGGTGGAGGCGCTCAAGCGGCTGGGGCAGGGGCGGGGCGCCACGCGCGCCCTCCTCACGGGCGAGGAGGTGGAGCCCGCCCTGGCACGCGAGGCGGCGGGGGCGCTCCGGGCGCTCGCGCGCGTAGATCTGCTCGCCGGCGCCACGCGCCACCCCGACCCCGAGGTGCGGGCGCACGCGGCGGCGGCGGGGGCGGACCCCGAGGGGCTGTGCGCGCTGCTCAGCGACCCGTGGCCCGCGGTCCGCTACGGGGCCATCGTGGGCCTCGAGCGGCTCGCCGCGCCCGCCTCCACCTGCCTCGCCGCCGCCCTCCGCGACCCAGAGCCCGCCCACCAGGAGCACGCCGCGCGCGCGCTCGGGGCGCTGAGCGCGGCGCCGTGGGCGGCGCGGCAGGAGGATTCGGCGGGGCTGCGGGCGCTGGGGGCGGGGCTGCTCGCGCTGGCGGCCGACACCCGCTCCCCCCCCGAGGCGCGCGGCGCCGCGCTGGTGGCCGTCGCGCGGTGGGGCTCAACGGAGCCGGCGGAGCGCGTGCTCAAGGCGCATGTGGAGAAGGGGGGGCTGCTGACGCTGAGCGCGTGCGCCGCGCAGGCGATCGCGGTGGCGGCGCCCCTGTCGCCCGCGGAGCGCGCGGCGCGCCTCAGCCGCCTGCTCGTCGAGGGGCGCGCCCCCGAGGTGCGCCTCGCCGCCGCGCGCCACCTCGGCGCGCTCGGGGCGGAGGGGGCTGAGCGCGTGCGCGCATGGGCGGCGCGCGTGGGCGGCGACGAGGGGCGCGCGGCGCTCGCCCGCCTGCCCGCCTCAGCGCGCGAGGGCTCGGGCGAGGGCGAGGGCGCGGGCGAGGGCGCGCCACAGGAGCTCGCGCCCAGCCTCGACGAAGAGGACCGCCTCGGACTCTGAGCGCCGAGGCGAAATGCGCCCAAGCGCTCATGAGAAGTGATGACAGCGCGCGCCGAGTGGGAGTATATAGAGCGCCCGCCGCAGGGAGGCACAAGACGAGGTCAAGGGAGACTGAGCGATGCGATTTGAGTTTAAGTGCGAGGCGTGCGCCAAGTCATGGGCGCTGCCCTACGAGCGAATCAAGGACAGGGTCCTCAAGGTGCGCTGCAGGGAGTGCCAGCACCTCAACGTAGTCCGAGCCCCCGAGCTCACCCCCTCCCCGCCCCC
>VGTA01000315.1 GCA_016874875.1 Deltaproteobacteria bacterium
CCCACGCGTCCCACGCGCCCCACGCGCTCACGCTTGAGGAGTCCCCATGCGCACCCAGACCCACCTGAGCCCAGAGGCGCAGCGCATTGCGCTGATGCACCCCATGTTTGAGGCGATGACGGCGCAGGAGGCCTCGCTCATCTTCTCGCTGCTGCAGCACGTCACCTACGACCCCGGGGAGGTCATCTTCTCGGAGGGGGCGCCGGGCAGCCAGTGCTTCTTCTTGGTGGGGGGGGGCGTGCTCGTGTCTAAGCGCTTTGAGGAGGGGCGCGAGCAGCAGCTCGCGGCGCTGAAGCCCGGCGACACGTTCGGGGAGATCGCGCTGATCGACCGCAAGCCGCGCAGCGCCACCTGCCGCGCGGGGCGCGAGGGCTGCCAGCTCCTCACGCTCACCACCGACGCCTTCGAGCGCCTGTTCTCGGCGCAGAGTCCCTTCGCCTACAAGGTGCTCGACCACGTGGCGGTGGACCTCGCCAAGCGCCTGCGTAGCGCCACTGACCAGCTGCGCCGCGCGCGCCTGGCCAGCACCCCGCAGCAGCGCGACACGCTGTCGCTGCGCGCCGCGCAGCTCCTCAACGCCCGCTACAGCGACGCCGAGCTCGACGCCGTGCAGGTGGTGCGCCCAGAGCGCTGAGGAGCGCCCAAGAGCTTAAAGGCGCGCAGCGCCGAGGACCACGAGGGAGAGCAGACCACCATGGAGAGCGACCTGAGCCGCCGGCTCGCCGCGGCGAGCGCGCGAGATGTGCTGTACGTGATCGACGGCTCGGGGATCATCTTCCGCGCCTACTACGGCGTGAAGCGCCCGATGTTCTCGGGCGACGGGGCGCCCGTGGGCGCCGTCTACGGCTTCCTCAAGATTCTGCTCGCGATCCTGCGCGAGCACACACCCACGCACGTGGCGATCGCCTTTGACCAGAGCGGGCCCACGTTCCGCAGCGACCTCTACCCCGCCTATAAGGCGCACCGCCCCCCGCCCCCCCCCGACCTGCCGGGGCAGTACGCGCTGTGCGTGGAGGCCACGGAGGCGCTCAGCATCCCCGCGCTGTACTGGCCCAAGATGGAGGCGGACGACGTGATCGGCTCGCTGGCGGCGGCGTGGCCGGGGCGGTGCGTGATCGTGAGCGTCGACAAGGACATGGCGCAGCTCGTCACCGACCGCGTGACGCTGTGGGACGGCAGGGACGAGGAGATGGGGCGGACGGAGGTGCTCGAGAAGTTCGGGGTCCCCCCCGAGCGCATCGTCGACATGCTCGGGCTCGCCGGCGACGCCTCCGATAACATCCCGGGCGTGCCCGGAATCGGGCAAAAGACCGCCGCCAAGCTGCTCAGCGAGTTCGGCCCCCTCGAGGACCTCCTCGCGCGCGCCGCCGAGGTCAAGGGCAAGCGCGGGGAGGCGCTCGTGGCGCACGCCGCGGACGCGCGCCTCTCGGCGCAACTCGCCACCATCCTCACCGACGTGCCGCTGACGGTGACCGAGGAGGAGCTCCGCTACGCGGGGCCCCACATGGCGCGCACGGGCGCCTTCTTGGAGCGCATGGGCTTCTGGAGCATCTGGCGCTCGCTCACGGAGGCGTACCCCGCCCCCGCGCCCCTCGCGCGCGCCGCCGAGCCCGTCTTGTTGAAGGCCGCGCCCGTCATTGAGCTTGAGCGCGCCATCGAGCGCCCCATCGAGCGCCCCATCGAGCGCCCCATCGACCGCGCCGCCTACCGCTGCCTCCTCACCGCCGGCGACCTCGCCGCCGCCTGCGCTGAGATTCGGGCGGCGGGGGTGATGTGCGTGGACCTCGAGACGACGAGTCTGCACCCGCACGACGCGCTCATCACGGGCGTGGCGCTCGCGTGGGGGCCCACCCGCGCCGCCTATGTGCCCGTGGACCACTTCTACCTCGGCGTCCCCGCGCAGCTCACGCTCGCCGAGGCGCTCGCGCACCTCCGCCCCCTCCTCGCCGACCCGGCGCTGCCCAAGGTGGGTCACCACATCAAGTATGAGCAGAAGGTCCTCGCGCGTTACGGCGTGGAGGTGCGCGGGTGGGCGGGGGACACCCTGCTCATGGCGTACCTGCTCGACGCGAGCCGCGAGCGCTTCTCGCTCGACGCCCTCGCCCTCGACCTGCTCGGGCACAAGAACATCGCCTTCAGCGAGCTCGTGCCCAAGGGCGAGACCTTCGCCGGCGTGGACCTCGAGCGCGCCACCGCGTACGCCGCCGAGGACGCGGACGTGACGCTGCGCCTCTATGACCTCCTGCGCCCGCGCCTCAAGGAGGCGCCAGAGCTGTGGCGGCTCTACGAGGAGGTGGAGCTGCCCCTCAGCGCGGTGCTCGCCGACATGGAGCTGCGCGGGGTGCGCGTGGACGCCGCGCGCCTTCAGGAGCAGAGCGCCCTCTACGCCAAGGAGCTCGCGCGCCTCGAGGGGGAGGCGCACGCGCTGGTGGGGCGCGCCTTTAACCTCGATTCGCCCAAGCAGCTCTCTGGGATCCTCTTTGATGAGCTCAAGCTCGCCGCGAGCAAGAAGACGCACACCGGCTTCAGCACCAGCCAGAGGGACCTCGAGCGGCTAGAGGGCGCTCACCTGCTCGTGCCCCTCCTCCTCGAGCACCGCCACCTCGCCAAGCTGCGCGGCACCTACCTCGAGGCGTTGCCCAAGCTGATCCACCCCGCCACGGGGCGCGTGCACACGTCGTTTAGGCAGACGGGGACCGTGACGGGGCGCCTGTCGAGCGCCGACCCCAACCTGCAGAACATCCCGCTGCGGACCCCAGAGGGGCGCAGGATCCGCGAGGCGTTCGTGGCGCAGGAGGGGTGGACGCTGATCAGCGCGGACTACTCGCAGGTGGAGCTGCGACTCCTCGCGCATTTCGCCCACGCCGCCGACATGATCCGCGCCTTTGAGGAGGGCGCCGACATCCACGCGCGGACGGCGGCGGAGGTGTTTGGGGTTGACCCCAGCGCGGTCACCCCCGAGCAGCGCCGCCGCGCCAAGGGGATCAACTTTGGGCTGATGTACGGCATGGGCCCACGCAAGCTCGGCGAGACGCTCAAGGTGCCGATGGGCGAGGCGAAGGAGATGATCGATCGCTATTTCACGCGCTACGCGTCGGTGCGCGCCTACTTCCAGGACGCCGTTGAGCTCGCGCGCGCCCACCGCGCCGCCACCACGCTCTACGGCCGCCGCCGCCCGCTCCCCGAGCTCGAGAGCGACAAGCCCGCTGAGCGCGAGCAGGGGGAGCGCCTCGCCGTCAACACACCGATCCAGGGCACCGCCGCCGACATCCTCAAGGTGGCGATGGTGCGCCTCGACGCGGCGCTGCGCGAGGGGGGGCTGCGGGCGCGTATGTTGCTGACGGTGCACGACGAGCTGGTGCTCGAGGCGCCGCTGGAGGAGGTGGAGCGGGTGGCGGCGCTGACGCGCGTCTGCATGGAGGGGGCGGCGACGCTGTCGCTGCCGCTGCGGGTGGATCTGGGGGTGGGGGCGGACTGGGCGTCGATTCATTGAGGGGCGGGTGAGTCCGATGACGCGCCCCCGCCCCTCGCCCGCGCGCCCCCGCTTGAGCGCGCGTGGGTGGCGCGCGCGGGCGGCGAGGGTGGGGCTGCGCGCCTCCCTCGCCGCGCTGCTGGCGTGCCTCGCCCCGCTCGCCCCTCACGCGCCGCGAGGCGTCGCGCCCTCCTCAGCGCGCGCTGATGCGCCCGCTGATGCGCCCGCTGATGCGCCCGCTGATGCGCCCGCGGCGCCTCCAGAGGAGCCCCCGCAGCCCTACACCGCCGTGGTGACCGCCCAGCGCCCCGCCCCCCTCGGCACCCACACGCGCGTGGACGCCGACGAGCTCTCCATGCTCGCCCCGCGCAGCGCCGCCGAGGCGCTGGCGCTCACGCCGGGGGTGGAGCTCAACGAGGGGCCCAAGGCGGGGGTCACCCTGCAGGTGCGGGGCTTTGATGAGCGCGCGGTGCTGCTGATGGTGGAGGAGATTCCGGTGCGCGAGGTCTACGCGGGGCATTTCGACATCGCCTCCTTGCCGGCGTTCTCGCTCGGCGCCATCGACCTCGAGCGGGGGGTGACCTCCACGCTCTACGGGCCGGGCGCCGCGGGGGCCATCGTGTCGCTGCGGGCGCCGGAGGGGTGCCGCGAGCGCCTCGACCTCTCAGGGCTCGCCCGCGCGGCGCGCCCGGCGGCGAGTCTGTGGGGGGGGCGCCTGCGCGCCTGTGGGCGGCGGGGGGGGCTGTCGGTGTTCGGGAGCGCGGGCTACGAGCGGTCGGCGGGGACGCCGCTCTCCTCCTCTTATCGCCCCACCGCCCTCAGCGCGCCCTTCCACGAGGACGGCGGGGTGCGGGACGGCAGCGACGCTACGCGCGCGAGCGCCTCGCTGCTCGCCCGCTACGCGCCGAGCGCGCGCGGTCACCTCAGCCTCTACCTGCAGGGCGCCCACGCCCCCCGCGCCGTCCCGCCGTTCGAGAGCGCGGGCTATACGCGCTACTGGCGCTTTAGTCGCTATGACGCGCTCCTCGCCGGGCTCTCGGGGCGCTACGCCCCCGCGCCGGCGGCGGCGTGGGGGCTCCGTGAGGCGCGGGCGCAGCTCTATACGCACCTCCACCGCGACGAGCTGCGCGACTATGAGGACCTCAGCTACTCTCGCCCCACCCGTGACCCGCTGGCGTGGTTCGTGGCGTCCTCCTACGCCAATGAGTCGGCGGGGGCGGCGGGGCGGGCGGCGTGGGGGCTGGGGGCGAGGCAGCGCCTCGAGCTGTCGCTGCGCTATCGCCTCGACCGTCACGCGCAGCGGGAGCTCCCGGTGCCCCGCCGGGGCCTCACCCCGCCGTGGCGCCCCTGGGAGCGCTACGCCGCGCACGTGGCCACGGTGGCGGCGGAGGACGCGCTGCGGGTGGGGGCGTGGCGCGTGACGGCGGGGGGGGGGGTGAGCGGGCTGTGGCTGCTGTCGCAGGAGCTGCGCGGGGTGGGCTATCCCGTGCTCGGGCGCGCGGTGGAGGGCTGGGAGGGGCGCGCGGTGGCGGAGCGCGACCTGGGGGGAGGGCTGAGCGTGATGGGGGCGGCGGGGCGCAAGGTGCGCTTCCCGCTCC
>VGTA01000316.1 GCA_016874875.1 Deltaproteobacteria bacterium
GAGCGACCGCGACGATGACGGTGTGCTCGACGACGACGACAACTGCCCCGACTCCTACAACCCCGAGCAGCGTGACCTCGACGGGGACGGCGACGGCGACGTGTGTGAGCCCGACGGCGACGGCGACGGCGTGCCGGACTCCTGGGACCCCGCCGCCGCCGACCCCGCTTGGCCCGGGCGCGCCCTCCCCAACACGGTCTACGCCCACACCGCCAGCGAGCTCTACAAGCTCGACGTCAAGACCGAGCGCCTCGAGCGGGTCGCCCCGCTCTCCGTCACGCTCACCGACATCGCCATCGACCGCGCGGGCGTGCTGTGGGGCATCTCCTACAACGAGCTGTTCATCTGCCACCCCTTCACCGGCGAGTGCCGCGCGCAGGGCCCGCTGCCCAACGTGGCCTACAACGGGCTAACCTTCCTGCCCGCCGAGGAGCTGGGGAGTCCGCGGGACGCCCTAGTGGCGATCGCGGAGTTCGGGGCTTGGACGCGCCTCGACCTCGACCCCGCCACAGGGGAGGTCGAGACAACCCAGATCGGCCGCTACCTCGGCGAGCGCTCCAGCGGCGACGCCTTCTCCATCGCGGGGGTGGGGACTTTCGCGTCCATCAAGCGCTTTGGCGAGGACGGGGACCTCATCGCCCGCATCGACCCGGCGCGCGTGGGGCTCTTTGAGGACCTGGTGGTGCTCTCGGGCCTCAACGCCGTGTACGGCCTCGCCGGGTGGCGAGGGGCGCTGCTGGCCTTTGACGAGAGCGGGCGCGTCCTGCGCGTGGACCTGCAGACGGGCGCGGCTCAGGAGATCAACACGCAGCCCATCGCGTGGTGGGGAGCAGCGGTATCGACGGTGCTTCTGGAGCGGTGAGGGGCGCGGGGGGAGCGCGCGGGGGGCTGACGCCCTCGCTTGCGGCGGCGCGCCGCCTGCTCTATCATGCCCGCCCACGCCGCCCCCTCGGCGCCCGCCCCCTGAGTACACGGAGCGAACTCGCCTCACTATGTCTATGTGTCTCGCCCTCCCCCCCCGCCCCCTCGCGCGCCGCCGCCTCCTGCCCCGCGCCGCCTCCCGCGTCCTCAGCGCCCTCGGGGCCCTCAGCGCCCTCGGGGCCCTCAGCGCCCTCAGCGCCTTCGCCCCGGCGGCGCGCGCCGAGGGGCGGCCCCTCAAGCACGAGGTGGAGGCGGGCTTCAACATCACCCAAGACCTCGCCCTCAAGCTCCTCGGCGCCCACGAGATGCTGCGCTACGAGCGGACCGACTACTACATCGAGGCCTATGACGGCGAGTCGTTCCTGCTGTCGCCGCGCCGCCTCAAGTTTCGCGTTAAGGACGAGCGCGACGGATTTACGGCGCAGACCAACCTCAAATCCGAGCTCCACAAGCGCCGCTGCGACCAGTTTGAGTACGAGATCCGCCTCAAGGACGTCGGCGAGCTCAACCTGCCCCGCGAGCAGGGGCGCCCGCTGGTGAGCCAGATGCGCACCTTCGCCGAGCTGGCGCGCGTGCAGGACATCCCCGCGCTCCGCAAGGTAGCGCGCGCCCTCCACGAGCGCTTCAGCGCCCTGCCCGTGCCTCAGCTCGACGCCCTCAAGGCGCTGATTCCCGGC
The DNA here is from genome assembly GCA_016874875.1 of Deltaproteobacteria bacterium. GTDB lineage: Bacteria > Myxococcota_A > Bradymonadia > UBA7976 > VGTA01 > VGTA01. The sequence continues at coordinate 1,599 of VGTA01000316.1, forward strand.
GAGCGCCCGTGGCGGTTCGTGACCACCTACAGCTCCGACAAGAGCAAGTGGAAGCGCACCATCAACATGGGCCACGGCAAGATGCAGTTCTCGATCACCCACGCCCGCGACTACGTGGGCATGGACTTTATCCAAGAGAAGTTCGAGATCGAGTTCGAGGCGCGCGGCGGCATGCTGCTCGACGAGTTCAGCGAGAGCGTGTGCGCCTTTATACGCCGCCACCAGGTGACGGGGGAGGACGCCAACCCCGCGCGCGCCACCACGAACCACGTGGCGCTGTCGCGCCTCAACGAGCTCGGCGTCACCCCCGAGGCGCTCGCGGCGGAGCCCGCCCCCGCCCTCCCCGCCCCCGCCCTCCCCGCCCCCGCCCTCCCCGCCCCCGCCGTCGACCCCTTCGTGAGCCCCGCCCGCCCGCAGGACCCCCGCCTCCCCTAAGCGCCAGCGCCGCGCCGCCTCACTTGATCTCGGCGCCCGCCGGGAGGCCCGCCGGCACCTCCACGAGCCGCGCCGCCGCCCCCTCCCCCGCCGCCAGCAGCATGCCCTCGCTCATCACGCCGCGGAGCTTGCGGGGCGCGAGGTTGCTCACGAGCGCCACGCGGCGCCCCACGAGGTCGGCGGGGGCGTAGGCGGCGGCGATGCCGGCGCACACGGTGCGCGGGCGCTCCTCCCCCGCGTCGAGCGTGAGCGTGAGCAGACGCTCGGCGTTGGGGTGGGGCTCGGCGGCGAGCACCACCGCCACCCTGAGCGACACCTTGGCGAAGTCCTCGTACTCGATGAGGGGCTTGGGCGCGGGCGCGGGGGGCGCCGCGGGCGCCGCCCCAAGAGCGGGCGCGGGCACGGGCGCGGGCGCGGGGGCTCGTGTGAGGGCGAGAGGGCCCTCCACGCGCGGGAACAGCACCGCCGCCGGCGCCGCCTGCGCGCCTGCGGGGAGCCCCCCCCACGCCGAGGCGCTCTCCCAGGTGCGCGCCTCGGGGGGGGCGCCGAGGGCGTCGAGGAGGGCGACCGCCTTGGTGGGGAGGAAGGGCAGCGTCCACACCCCCACCACGCGGAGCGCCTCGCAGAGCGTGTAGAGCGCGCGGTCGAGGTCCGCCGCCCCCTCCGCGCCGCGCCGCGCGATCACCCACGGCGCGCTGTCGCCCACGTACTTGTTGCCCGCCCCCACCAGCGACCAGATGGCGCGGAGGGCGTCGTGGAAGCGCAGCTCCTCCATGGCGGCGCAGAGGTCGGCGCGGGCGGCCACGAAGGCGTCGTGGAGCGCGCCCTCCGCCGCCCCCCAGCCCGAGCCCCCCGGGCGCGCCGGGGCGGGCGCCACGCCGCCGCGGTACTTGGCGAGCATGTTGAGGGCGCGGTTGAGCAGGTTGCCGTAGTCGTTGCCGAGCTCGTTGTTGACGCGGGCGAGCAGGGCGCTCTGGCTAAAATCGCCGTCGGCGCCAAACGCCACCTCGCGGAGCAGGAAGTAGCGAAACGCGTCCGCCCCCACCGCCGCCACCGCCGCCGTGGGGTCCACGGCGTTGCCCTTGCTCTTGCTCATCTTTTCGCCCTCCACGGTCCACCAACCGTGAGCGAAAATGCGCTCGGGGAGGGGCAGCCCCGCGCTCATCAGGAAGCAGGGCCAGTACACGGCGTGGAAGCGGAGGATGTCCTTGCCGATGATGTGCCAGGCGTAAGGCCAGAAGCGCTCGTACCGCTCGGCGCTGGGGCCGCCGAGGGCGCTGATGTAGTTGGTGAGCGCGTCCACCCACACGTAGATCACGTGAGGGTCGTGGTCGGGGACGGGGATCCCCCAGCGAAAGGTGGAGCGGCTGATGGAGATGTCCTGGAGGCCCTGCTCGATGAAGCGCTTGATCTCGTTGGCGCGACTCTGCGGCATGATGAAGGTGGGGTGCGCCTCGATGTGCGCGAGGAGGCGCGCGCCGTACCGCGAGAGGCGGAAGAAGTACCCCTCCTCCTTCATCCAGGTGACCTCGCTGCCCGTGGGCGCCTTGCCGTCCACCAGCTCCTCCTCGGTGAAGTACGCCTCGTCGCTCACGCTGTACCAGCCCTCGTAGTGGCTCAGGTACACGTCCCCCGCCTCCTCCATGCGCCGCCACATCGCCCGCACCACCTCCTTGTGGCGCTCCTCGGTGGTGCGGATAAAATCATCAGGGGCGGCGCCGAGGGTGGCGAGGAGGGCGCGGAAGGGGGCGGAGTAGCGGTCGGCGTGCTCCTGCGGCGTCACCCCCGCCCTGCGCGCCGCCTGCTCGATCTTTTGCCCGTGCTCGTCGGTGCCGGTGAGCGAGTAGGTGGGGTGCCCGAGGAGCGCGCGCCAGCGGGCGAGGGTGTCGGCGGCGAGGGTGGTGTAGGCGTGGCCGACGTGGGGGTGGTCGTTGACGTAGTAGATGGGGGTGGTGACGTAGAAGGGCGTCAGGTCGCTCATGGGGACTCCTCTGGGCGCGGGCGGCGGCGCCGGCGGCGAATGGACTGTTGACATAAACCGCCCGACTTCTCAACTTGTCAGGGGGGGCGCGGCGCGCCCCCCCCCCCCCCCCCCCCACCACACAAGGCCCCCTCACGCAACATGAAGACTCCCAAGCTCCTCTCCCTCCTCCTCGCCCTGCTCGGCGCCCTCGCCCCGGCGGGGGCCGCGCGGGCGGCGGATCACCTCGATCCCCCCACGCGCGCCCCCCTCGGCGACGCCGCCGACATCACCGACATCTACGCCTGGCACAAGGGCGCCGGCGCCGACCAGCGCCTCGTGCTCGTGGTGAACGTGGGCGGCCCCGTCGCCCCCGGCGTCAGCGCCTCGTATGACCGCGACGTCCTCTACACCCTCCACCTCGACACCACGGGCGACAACGTGGCCGACTCGTCGGTCTATGTGCGCTTCGCGCAGAACCTGGCGGGGGAGTGGGGCGTGCAGGTGACGGGGCTGCCGGGCGCCATCGGGCCCATCGTCGGCCCCGTCAACCAGACGCTCGAGGTGGGCGCCGTCAAGGTCTTTACGGGCCTCCGCGACGACCCCTTCTTCTTTGACCTGCAGGGCTTCCGCGAGACGCTCATGACGGGCGCCCTCTCCTTCAGCCGCACCCGCGACTTTTTCGCCGGTCAGAACGTCACCAGTCTCGTCTTTGAGGTCCCCATGAGCGCGGCCCTCGGGGTGGGCAACTCGATCAGCTTCTGGGCCACCTCCGCCCGGATTGGGGGCTAAGATGTCACGTCTCTCTCCTGCGGTGAGCGCGGCGCGCGCGCTCGTGGCCCTGGCGGCGCTCGGCGCTTCGCTGGGGGCGTGTGAGGACGCCAAGAAGGGGCCCACGGTCCCGGCGGCGGGCGAGCAGCCCGGGGGCGCGGAGTCCGGCGGCGAGCAGCCCGGCGGTGAGCAGCCCGGCGGTGAGCAGCCCGGCGGCGAGCAGCCCGGCGGCGAGCAGCCCGGCGGCGAGCAGCCCGGCGGCGAGCAGCCCGGCGGCGAGCAGCCCGGCGGCGAGCAGCCC
>VGTA01000317.1 GCA_016874875.1 Deltaproteobacteria bacterium
GGGGTGCCGCTGATGACCGCGCCGTCGCCCACCTACTACGAGATGCTCGCCGAGCGCCTCCCCGGGCACGGCGAGCCCCTCGACGCCCTCATGAGCCGCGGCCTGCTGGTCGACGGCTCCACCGCCTGCGAGCCCCCCCGCATCTTGCTGCAGATCTTCACGCAGACCCTCATCGGCCCCGCCTTCTTTGAGATCATCCAGCGCAAGGGCGAGGGCGGCTTCGGGGAGGGCAACTTTAAGGCGCTCTTCGAGTCCATGGAGCGCGACCAGCTCCGCCGCGACGCCCTGCGCGCTGAGCGCTGAGCGCAGGGACGCGCGCAGACCGCGCACACACCCGCGCACACACGAACGCAGACACACAGGAGACGACCGCCGCAGATGTACACCCCGATTCACCAGATTCCCACCCTCGACCTCAGCGACTACGCCTACTCCCCCGAGGCCCACCGCGACCCCTTCAGCTACGGCGCCCTCAAGCCGAGCGCGGCGCTGCTCGACGCGGTGCGCGCGGGGCTCAAGACGGGGGATTTTTTTCAGCTCTTTGGCACGGGCCTCCCCACCCGCCTCCCCGGCGCGCGCCGCGCGGCCATCGCGCTCTTTGACCACCCCGAGGAGACGCTCGAGGCGGGCTACGGGCACCCAGAGGCGCACCGCCAGCGCGGCTTTAGCCCCTTTGGGGGCGAGCGGGCGGTGGGGGTGGACGAGGTGGACATCTACCGCCAGTTCTGGATGACGGGCAACCTCGACGAGCGCGCCCACGGCGCGGCGGAGGACCGCCGCTACGACGACATCGACGTGGACCCCGACGCGCTCTCCCCGGGGTTCGGGCAGGGCGCGCGCGGGATCCTGCGCGAGGCGCAGCACGTGGCGCGCGTGGCGCTGCGCTGCTTTGAGGAGCTCTTCGGCTTCACCCCCGGCGAGCTGATCGCCAAGACCATCGGCGCCGACACGGTGACGCGCACGCTGTTCTATCGCTCCACCAAGCTCAACGCCACCCTCGCCGGCGAGCACGACGACATCAACCTCATCACGATCCTCTCCGGCGACATGTGGGGGCTCGAGGTGCTCGTCAACGGCGAGTTCCACCCCGTGCTGGTGCGCCCCGACTGCGCGCTGCTCAACCTCGGCGAGATGCTCAACCAGATCAAGGGCCTCGAGCACCTCGGGCGCATCCGCCACCGCGTGATGGCGCGCCCCGGCGTGCACAACCCGCGCATCCAGTTCGCCACTTTCGTGCACCTCCTCCGCGACACGCCGCTCCTCAACGACGTGCGCTGCGGCGACTGGTTCGCGGAGCGCATCCGCGCCATCCAGGCGCGTTGAGCGGCGCCGCGCCGGCCCCCTCCGCCGCCGCGACCTCAGCGGGCTCGTGGAGCTAGGCGCGCCCCACGACCTGCACCTCGGCGCCCCGCACATCTACATCTTTGATGTGTTGGACTTTATTAGCCTCAAGCGACAGGCGCCCCTGTGCTGCGCGCGGAGCTGGGCGCGCTCACCCCCACCAGCGCCGATACGCGCCGCTCGGGTCATACTCCTCAGCCTGCCGCGCGGTGTTAAAGCGCCGGAAGGGGCGCGGGTCGGTGCCCACGCCGGCGATGTAGGCCCAGCCGCCCCAGTTGCTCGCGGGGTCATAGTCCACCAGGAGCTCCTCAAAGACGCCCGCCCCGGCGCGCCAGTCCACGCCGAGGTCGTGGACGAGGAGCGACGCGGCGTTCTGCCGGCCGCGGTTGCTCATCCACCCCGTGGCGCTCAGCTCGCGCATGCAGGCGTCCACCAGCGCGTCCCCCGTCTCCCCCCGCCGCCAGCGCCCCAGGGCGGCGCGGGCGGCGGGGGTGAGGGCGAAGGGGGCGGTGGCGGGGGCGGCGGCGGGGGCGGGGGCGGGAGCGCGCAGCCCGCCCCGCGTGAACAGCTTGCCGCCCCAGCGCCGCGCCACCCAGCGGAAGTGCTCGCGCCACAGCAGCTCAAAGCGGAGCCAGTAGGTCGACTCGTTGCGGACGCGCTCCTCCTCGTAGCGCAGACTCTCCCACCACACGCCCCGCGCCGAGAGGGCGCCGGCGGCGAGCCACGGGGAGAGGCGGCTCGAGTCGTCGGGGTCGAGCAGGCCGTTACGCGTCTCCTTGTAGGTGGCGAGGCGGTCGGTGCCCCAAAAGTACCGCGCGACGCGCGCGAGGGCGGCCCCCTCGCCGCCCTCAAACCACAGCCGGGCGCGCGGGTCGCGCGGGAGGGCGCAGAGGGCGGCGTGGCGGGCGCGGAGGGCGGCGGTCTGCGCGAGGGCGGCGTCGTGCAGGGGCGCGAGGGGGGGGGGGCGGGGGCGGGGGGGGGGGGGGGGGGGGGGGGGGGGGGGGGGGGGGGGGGGGGCGGCGGCCTCCACGGCGCGGCGGAAGTCGGTGAAGACGCGGGGGAGGCGCTCGAGGGGGAAGGGCAGGTGCCCCTCGTCATAGAGCGTCTCGCCCCAGACCCGCGTGAAGGGGACGTGGAGGGCGCGGAGGGCGTCACCCGCCCGCGCGGCGCGCGCCACCTCGTCGTGGGCGTAGGCGTGATGCGCGAACACCGCCACCCGCGCCGCGCCCTCCCCCCCGCCCCCGCGCGCCTCGCGGAGCGCCGCCGCCCACGCCGCCACCCGCGCCGCCGGGTCGCCGCGCTCCAAGAGCAGCGCCCCCCCAAGCCCCTCCACCGCCTCCGCGAGTCGCAGGGCGCACTCGAGCTCAAAGCGCTCGCGGTGCGCCCCGCGCCGCGCCGCGCCGAAGGGGTCGCGCCCCTCGTGCGCCTCGTCGCTCACCCACAGGCACAGCAGCGCCCCCGTCGGGCCCGCCCAGCGGAGGGCGGCGAGGAGGGCGGGGTGGTCATGGAGGCGCAGGTCGGTGGTGAGCCACAGGAGCGCCACGCGCCCCGCGCCCTGCCCCGCGCCCTGCCCTGCGCCCTCCGCTCTGCGCGCCGCCACGCTCAGTACCTCCCCTTGAGCTGCGCCGTCAGCCCCCGCAGCCCCTTGAGCGCCACCGCCGCGCGCGGGCTCAGCGACTCCGCGGGCACAGATGACAAGAGCGACTCCACCTGGCGCTCAAGGGGCGCGGGGGCGTAGCCGCCGTCCACGGCGCGCTGCCACATCCAGCGCCACCCCTGCGCCCACTCGCCGATGAGCGCCAGCGCCACGGCGACACGCTGCTCAGCGCTCGCCTCATAGAGCGAGCGCGGCGCGCCCGTGACGGGGTAGGCGGCGCGGCGACTCGCGTCGCCCCCCTCGGCGCCCGCGCTCGGCGCGCTCGGCGCCTTGTAGCGCACCTTCACCGTCAGCCACTCCTCCGCCGCCGGGTCAGCGGCGACGGCGGGCGCGGGGGCGGGGGTCGGGGCGGGCTCGGGCTCAGGCTCTGGGGCCGCCACCTTGAGCGTGGGCTGAGGGGCATAGCGGAGCGCGTCCACCGGGGGCGCGCTCTCCTCGAGGGCGGGGGGCGGCGTGGGAATCACCTCATAGAGCGCCGTCACCGCCTGCCCCGCCCCCAGCTCGCCGCCGTCCACGCGGTCATCGTTAAAGCCCGACGCCGCCAGCGCCCGACTCTTGTAGCCGAGGAGGCGATAGGACTGCACGCGCGCGGGATTGAACTCCACCTGCACCTTCACATCACGCGCCACCGTCACCAGCGTCCCCTCCCGCTCGCGCACCAGCGCCCGCGCCGCCTCCTCCTCCCCGTCGATAAACGAGTAGTTGCCGTTGCCCGCCTCGGCGAGCGCCGACATGTTGGCGTCGCTGTAGTTACGGCTGCCGAACCCGAGCACGCTCAAGTACACGCCCGTCTTGCGCCGCGCCGAGATCATCTCCTTGATCTCATAGACGCTCGACACGCCCACGTTAAAATCCCCATCGGTGGCCATCACCACGCGGTTGTTGCCCCCCGCCACCCACCCCGCCTGCGCTAGCTCATAGGCGCGCGCGAGCCCCGCCCCCCCCGCCGTCTGCCCGCTCGCCTTGAGGCGCGCGATGGCGGCGAGCACGCGCCCGCGCTCCGCCCCCGAAGTGGGCTCTAGGAGCGTCTTGACCTCCCCCGAGTAGGTGACCACGCTCACGCGGTCCACGGGGCGCAGGGTCTTGGCGAGGGCGCTGAGGGCGCGCTTCACGAGCGGCAGCTTGTCTTGAGAGGCCATCGACCCCGACACATCCACCAAGAACACCAGGTGGCTCGGCGGCATCTCCGCCGCGGGCACCTCAGCGGCCTTGAGCGCCACGCGCAAGAGCAGCGCCCCGCGCTCCCCGCTCACCTCCGCCCACGGCGACGCGCTCAGCTCCGCCCGCACCGAGAAGGGGTGCGCCGCGCCGGCGGGGGGCGGCGCGAGGTCATAGGGGAAGCTGTTGATGAGCTCCTCCACGCGCACCTCCCCCGCCCGCAGCCCGTCCGCCCGCGGCTTGAGGGAGGCGCGCAGGCGCGTGAAGCTGGCGGTGTCGACGTCGATGGCGAAGGTGGAGAGCGGCTCCCGCAGCGGAGAGCGCATGGGCCCGTAGAGGGCGGCGCGGCTGTGCGTGAGCTGCTGGCGCAGGTGCTGCGCGTACTGCGCGGATGAGCCGTACCCCGGGTACTCCCGAGAGCGGAGCAAGCCGCCCGACGACGCGACCTGAGCCCTCAGCGCGGTCGCCTCCGCGGTGGGCGACGGCTTCGCCTTTGGCGCCGAGGCGCGCTTGAGCTCCGCCCGCCCCGCAACGGCGCCCTGGGCGTCCTCCGCGGCCTGTCGCGCGGGGGGGGGCGCCGCGGCGGGGCGCGCGCCGAGCGCGTTGGAGTCCGGGGCGGGGGACCCCAGCGCCCCCTTGCCCCCCCCGCCCCCGCCCGCCCCCGCCCCGCGCGCGCCCAACCCCTCCCCCGCCCACAGATCCCCCGCCGCCCCCTCCCCCGCCGGCGGCTCTCCCGCCAGCCGCTCTCCCGCCGACAGCTCTCCCACCAACAGATCCGCCGCCGCCCCCTCCCCCGCCGGCCCCGCCAGCCCTCGCGGCCCCTCCGCCCCCTTCTCCCCCTTCTCCCCCTTCTCCCCCCGGCGCTCCCCTGGCGCGTCACCCAGCGCGTTGGGCTGCGCG
>VGTA01000318.1 GCA_016874875.1 Deltaproteobacteria bacterium
CGTCGTTGTAGTGGGGGGGCAGGAGCTTCACCGCCACCGGGCGCCCGAGGCTGAGGTCCTTGCCGGCGAACACGTACCCCATGCCCCCGCGCCCCACCTCGCGATCGAGGGCGAACTTGCCGTCGAGCACGCCCCCCGCCTCAAAGAGCTCGCGCACGGGGCCCGCGGGCAGCTTGGCGAGCTGCACGCCGAGGGGCGGCGTCCCCTCGCGCGGGAGGGCGGCGGGGGGCGCGGGGCGCGCCGCCGCGAGGGGCTGTGTGCGCAAGAGCACACGCGGCGCCCCCGGCGGCGGCGGGGCGGGGCGGGAGAGGGGCGGGCGAGCGAGCGGCGGCGGCGTGGTCACGCGCGCCACCTCGCCGATGAGACTCGCGCCGCAGGTGGCGCAGAGCAGGCTCCCGACGGGGGCGGGGGCGTGGCAGTGGGGGCAGCTCATGTCTCGTCTCCTGCATGTTCGCGCCCGGCGCTCAGGGGCGACGCGCGTGTATTTTACATGGACGAGAGAGTCAGGCGCCGAAGATTCTGATATACACTGATGCACAGGGCTGCACAAAGCTGCACAGGGCTGCACAAAACTGCACAAAATAAAACAGGACCCGCAGGTCCTGCTCAGAGGCGATGATCGGATTCGAACCGATGATAGACGGTTTTGCAGACCGTTGCCTTAGACCTCTCGGCCACATCGCCACATGCGCCGCACACTACAGGACCCCTCCCAGCATGTCAAAGATTTTTTTTGGAGCGCGCAGCGCCCTCCTCAGCGCCCTCCTCAGCGCCCTCCATCCCCCCCCCTCCATCGCCCAGCCCACCCCCCCCACTCCCTCCACTCTCCACGAAGAAGCAGAAGAAGCAGAAGAAGCAGAAGAATCCCTGCTGCTCGACCTCACCGCCGTCGTCAGCTATCAGGGGCGGCTCGACTGGGCGAGCGACCAGAGCGCCCTCACCGCCATGGCGCCGCGCCTCATCGAGCTCGCCTGCGGGGCGCCGCGCGCCGCGCTCGCCGCGCTCCAGGCGCGCCTCGCCGCCGAGGTGGCGCGCGCCGGGAGCGTGGAGGGGCGCTGGCGGGCGGCGGTCGCGCGCGGCGAGGCGCCCGACCTCGACGACTACGCCGACGACCTCGAGCGCGAGCGCGTCCTGAGCGCCGCCCGATACGCCGAGGGGCGCCTCGGCGAGTGCCCCTTCTGGCGCGCCCCCCGCGCCGCGCTCCACGGCGTGCACCGCGACGCCGGGCGGGTGCAGCTGGTGCTAGAGACCATGGGCAGCGCGCAGCTCGTGCTGAGCGGGGGCGACGCCGCCGTGGGCGGGGCGGGGCAGGGGCGCGCCCTCGGCGTGTGGGGCGCCACCCTCGGCGTGGGCCTCGGCGCCGGCCTCGAGGTGGGCGGGGCGAGCACCTTCCCCAAAGACGAGCGCGGGCAGCGGAGCGTCAAGGCGATGTGGAGCGCCGGCCTCCCCCTCATCGCCCGCTGGTGGGTGGGCAACCTGCGCCTCGACACCGAGGTGGCGCTGGTGGGGCGCTTCCCCGACGGCGACCTGCGCGACGCCCTCGTCGGCTACCGCGTGGCGCAGGGGGTGGGGGTGAGCACGCTGCGGGTGGCGGGGCTCTTGCCGCACTTTATGCTCTGGGCGGGCTACGAGTCCTACTCGGGGAGCGCGCCCGCCGACGTGGTGCGGGTGGGGACGCGCGTGGGGGTGAGCTGGGGCGGCGAGTGAGGCGCGGCGAGTGAGGCGCGGCGCCCTCAGCGCCCCGCCGCCGCCCGCTCGCGCCTGTGGCGGGCGAGCGCCTGCAGCGCCGGCAGCGCCCCCGCGCGCGCGAACGCCGCCTCCACCTCATCAAACGAGATCAGGTACAGCGTCGCGTCGGTCTCGGCGAGGGCGCTGAGGGCGGGCGCCCCGTCGCCGAGCGCCAGCTCCACGTTGAGCAGGTCGCCCACCCCGAGCGTCTGCAGCGCCCGCAGCCCCGCCTGGAGCCGCACGTCGCCCTTGCCGATCACGATGAGCGACGAGATGCGAGATTTGTCGTCAAAGATCTTGGTACCGGCGCGCACGTAGCGCATCGTCGCCACGTCGATCAGGTGGAGCATGTCCTGCGGCGCGAGGCGCAAGAAGAGGTCGCTCTCGCCGAGGAGGGCGTGGAGCGTGTGGCGCTGCGTGTAGCGCTCCACCTGCCGCTGCAGCTCAGGGTGGCTGGCGCTGAGGGGCTTGAGGGCGCGGGTGGGCACAAAGAGCACCTCGGCGTCCCCGAGCGCCACCACGCGCTCCTCCCACAGCTTGCCCTCGAGCCACTCCATCGCCCCAAAGACGTCCCCCGGCCCCAGCTCCGCGATGCGCGCCCAGCCGAGCGCCGCCATCTGATCCACGCGCACCTGCCCGCTGAGGATAAAGCTCAGCCCCTCGCAGGGGTCCCCCACCTCGTTGAGCAGCGCGCCGCGCGCGTAGGCGCGGCGCTGGCCCGTCACCAGCAGCCGCTGCGTCACGGGGGCGGGGATGTGCTCAAAGAGGCCCCCGCGCGGCAGGTTGAGCGGCGTGAGGGACGAGGGGAGGGGGGAGCGGGCGGGGAGCGTCATGGGTCACATCCGGTGAGCTGAGAGATCCAGAGGGCGAGCGTGGCGGCGCCCTCAAAGTCCTCCATGTGCGAGCTGAGGGGCGGCATCTTACCAAAGCCGCGGGTGCGTGCCCGCAAGAGGAGGACGCTGCGGTCGGGGTCGCCGGGCGCCACCAGGCGCGCGTCGGGCACCACGATATCGCCGAGCGTGGGCGGCACGTCACACAGCCCCATCTCGCTGAACGGCGTTGTGAGCCGGAGGTCGAGGCTGAGGTGCGTGAGCGCGCCCGGCAGGTGGCAGTAGGCGCAGTTCACGTGCAGGAGCTCGCGCGCGTCGCGCTCCACGCTGATGGCGGGGTCGCCCCCGCGCGAGAGGCGCGGCAGCTCGGCGGCGGGGGCGGGGAGGCGCAGGTAGCCGGCGCGGGCGAGGGCGTCGAGCTGGTTGAGCGCGCCGCCCTCGTAGGTGCGCGTGAGGTTGAGCTGCTCCACCGACAGCCCGAGGGTGAAGCCGGCGGCGGGGGTGTGGCACTCGTCGCAGGCGCTCGGGTCGAGGAAGGACCACCGCTGCGGCCCCACGGGCCCCTCGAGCGTCTCGTCATAGCCGTTGAGCAGCAGGTCGGCGTCGGAGAGGTCCTCGCGCCAGCGATAGGTGTAGCCCACCCAGCCGCGGGCGCTGTGGTGGAGCAGGCGCGTCTCGTAGCGCCTGCGCTGCCCCGCGCGGTCGGTGATGTAGAAGGTCTTGATGATCACGGCGCCCTCGGGCAGCGACAGCGACTCGCCGGCGGGCGCGTAGCCGATCTCGGCGCCGGCGGGAAGAGCGAGGGCGCGCTCCTTTTCGGCGCGGTCGCTCCAGAAGGGGCGGTTGACCTCATAGGGCACCACGCTGCGCGCGAGGAGGGCGCGCGGGGTGTCGCTGAAGCAGCCGGTGAGGCTCAAGAGCTGCGGGAAGACCACGGCGCCGGGCTCGTCGCCGCGGGAGACGAGGCGGCGCGCCTCGCCCTCGGCGCTCCAGAGCAGCGGCTCCGACTCCGCGTCGACGCTGAGCGCCGCTAGGTCCACGCCCTCCACGAGGACCTGCGCGCGCTGCGGGGCGCTGGGGGGCACCGCCACGAGGCGGCGGGCGGGGCGGTCGGCGTAGAGGTAGTAGCCGGCGAGGGTGGGGTGGGCGGCGCCGCGGTACACGAAGCCGCCCACGAGCGCGGGCGCGGCGGGGGCGCCGGGCGCCTCGGCGCCGCGCGCGAGGGTGACGAAAGGCGGCGCGTAGCCCTCGGGCGCGCACCCCGGCGCCGCGCACGCGTCCCCCTCCACCGCGGGCCAGCCGTGGTGCGCCCCCCCCACCACGCGACTCACCTCGTCCCGCCGCGCCCCGGCGTCGGTCACGAGGAGCGCGCCGCTGGGCGCGTCGAGCGAGAGGTGCGCTGGGTCGCGCAGCCCCCACGCCCACAGCTCGGGGCGCCCCCCTCCCGCTCCCCCCCCCGCGCCCCCCTCCGCGCCCCCCCTCGCGCCGCAGCGGTTGCCCGCGAAGGGGTTGGTGGAGGGGACGCTGTAGGGGAGTCCGCAGTCGGGGTCAGGGGCGCTGACGTCGAGGCGCAGGACGGCGCCGCGGAGGACGTCGGGGGCGGGCGCGAGGGCGCCGTCCGCCGCCTCGCCCTCAAGCGGCGCGCCCCCGCCGTCCCCGAGCGCCACATAGAGCGTGCCGTCCCCGCCAAAGGCGAGTCCGCCGCCGGGGCGGTCGGGGCCGGGCTGCGGCGCCTCGAGGAGCGACACCTCGGCGCCGGCGTCGAGCGCGAGCCCCTCGCCGAGCGCCCAGCGCCCGAGGCGGACGCAGCGCGGCGCGCCGGAGCGGGGGCAGCGCGAGGAGGCGTAGAGGGCGAACAGGGCGCGGTCTTGAGCGAAACGCGGCGAGAGGGCGAGGGCGAGGAGGCCGCGCCCGCCGTCGGCGCTCACGGGCAGCGCCCCGAGCGCGCGCGGCGCCGCCCCCGCGCCCTCCGCCCCGCGCTCATCGAGCGGCCACGCCCACAGGCGCCCCTCGCGGTCCCCCGCCAGCAGCTCCCCCGCGCCCCCCGCGCCCCCCCGCGCCGTCACCGCGCTCACCACCCCCGGGACGCGCAGGCCCGCCACCGGCTCTAGCGACACGCGCGCTGGGGGGGGCGGGGCGGGCAGCGCGCAGGTCTGCACCGGGGGGCGGGGCCCGAGCGGCCCCTCCGGCCCAAACGCGTCGCCGCCCCCCGCGCCCCCGCCGAGCCCGCCCCCCGCCAGCCCGCCCCCCGCCAGCCCGCCCCCCGCGCCCCCCACGGGCGTGAGGGGACTCACCTCGCGCTGCGAGTCGCAGGAGGGCGCCGCGCAGGCGAAAGAGAGCGCCGCGAGGAGCGCGCGGCGCGCGGCGCGAGGGCGGGGGGTGAGTGCCACGGTGGTCTCCAGGGGGGGGTGAGGTCGCGGGGGGGGCGCGAGGGGCGCGGGGGGGGGGGCGCGGGGGGCAGGGCGCGCGCCCCCCTCCTGGGCGGCGGCGGG
>VGTA01000319.1 GCA_016874875.1 Deltaproteobacteria bacterium
CGCCGACGCCGCCCTCCCCCCCGCCGACGCCGCCACCGCCGACGCCGCCCCCGCCCTCCACTGCCTCCCGAGCGGCGCGCCCGAGTGCCGAGGACTCGGCGAGCACACGAGCGGGGAGGGGCTGCGGGCGCCCATCGTGCTCGTCCACGGCTTCTTTGGGTGGCGGGAGGCGCTCACCGTGGACTACTTCTACGGCGTCCCGCGCCACCTCCACGCCGCGGGCTTCCCTGTGTATGTGGCGGAGCTCGACCCCATCCACCACAGCGCCGTGCGTGCCGAGCAGCTCAAGGCGTTCGTGGACCGCGTCACGCGCTGCGCCTGCAAGGAGCGGGTCAACCTCATCGCCCACTCTCAAGGGGGGCTCGACGCGCGCTACCTGCTCGGCCCGCTCGAGTTCGCCCACCGCGTCTCCTCCATCACCACCATCTCGAGCCCCCACCGGGGCTTTGAGCTCGCCGAGCGCGGGGCGCGGGCGGAGGGGGCGGGGCTGGCGTTCCTAGAGGGACTCACGGGGCTGCTCTCGTGGCTCATCCGGGGCGGCCCGGAGCAGCCGAGCGACCTGCGCGCCACGCTCTTGTCCATGAGTCTCACCGAGCGCGCCGCCTACAACGCCGCGTGGCCCGACCCGCCCGGGGTGCCCGTCTACTCCTACGCGGGAACCACCAACCCGCTCGTGGGCGGGGGGGAGCTGTGCGCGCGGGGCGAGCTGCCCGCCCCCCGCCGCGGCGACCTCACCGAGCCCGCCCTGCTCGCCTCCTACTGGCTCCTCGGGGGCCTCGAGACGCCCAATGACGGCATTGTGCCAGTGGAGGCGTGCGTGTGGGGGCGCTTTATGGGGTGCTTGCCGGCGGACCACTTTGATCAGGTGGGGCAGGTCTTGGGGGTGACGGACTTTGATCACCTCGAGTTCTATCTCGGGGTGGCGCGGCGGCTGGCGGCGGAGGGGCTTTAGGGGGCCATAACAGGTGCCAGGCACTCGTTATGTGCGCGCCAAACATCCACAATCCCACACCTACGCTCACGTCCCACGCGCCCCCCGCCGCTACGGCGCCGGTCTCGACTCCTGAGGCTTCAGCGCACGCAAGAGCGCCGGCCCGAGCAGCAGAGAGCCCCCCTTGGCGCCCCCCTTGGCGCCCCCCTTGGCGCCCTCCTCCTTGAGCGCCCCCCCCTGAGCGCCCCCCTCCTTAAGCGCCGCCTCCCTCAGCGCCGCCGCCTTCTGCCGCGCCTTCAGCGCCGCCTCCTCCCGCTGCGCGCGCTGCTCCTCCGCCTGAGACCACGAGTACTTGAGCTCCACCTTGGGCCCATTGGGGCGATCCACCCCCCCCGCGCGCGGGCGCGCCGTGACGTCGCCCACCCAGTAGTACTTGAGGGCCACCACGCGGTCTGTGGGCTTGAGGGCCATGCGCGTGGTGGGGCGGCGCATCCAGCGGACGAAGGGGTCCCAGAGACGGGCGTCGTTGAGGAGCTTGAAGTCGATCCGCGCCAAATAGAAGTTCCAGGTGCGCTGAGAGTAGTGCGCTAAGGAGAAATCGGGCGCCAGCCCCGTACGCGCGTCCACCTCGCGCCCGTCGGCGAGCGTGGCCACCAGCACCATCCAGCCGTCGCGCGTGGGCGCGTCGGGCGCGAAAAGACTCCACGCCTGTCGCGCGTCCGCGTAGCGAATCCACGCGCTCACCCACGCCGGCGGCGGGGTGTGGCGGCGCAGGGGCTCGCAGAAGCGGTTGTGGTGGATGGCGGCGTAGCAGAACACCACCAAGAACAAGAGCGCATAGACCTCCCCCGCCCCCCGCGCCAGGCGGCGCCCGAGGCGCGCGAGGCCGCCCTCCTCGGGCTCCGGCGGCACCCCGCGCCCGGCGGCGTGCGGGGTGAGGCCGCAGAGCCCGTAGCCGAGCCACGCGCTCACGAGGTGGCGGCGGGCGGCGAAGGCCACGTAGGCGCGGCGGGCGAGGGGGCCGGCGAGGCGCAGCAGCCCCCCGAGGGGGGCGAGGAGGGGCAAGCGGCGGGCGACCGCCGCCACCGCCTCGTGGTGCGTCCAGAGCTGACCCCGCTCAGGGTCCCACGCGATGAGCGTCTCGTCCCGCAGCGCCTCAAAGGCCCCCTCGCCTCCCACGCGCACGAGGAGCTCGGCGGGGACCTCCTGGGCGGAGGCGCGCCCACGCCACGCCACCAGCCCATAGCCGTCGAGGCGCGCCGCGAGGCGCGCCGTGGCGTGACACACCCCGCAGTCGCTGTCATAGAACACCACGAGCCGCCCCGCGCGCGGCCGGCAGAGGCGCGCGAGGGCGTCGAGGTCCTCGCGGCGCAGGAGCAGCAGATAGATCACCAGCATCCAGTAGGCGAACAGCCCCAGCTGCACCGTGAGAATCAGCCCCACGTGGAAGCCGCCGAGCAGCACAAAGAACGCGCGCCGCAGCCACAGCGTCCCCCACGGCGACAGGAGCAAGAGCACCGACCCCGCCTCCGCCACCAGCGTGCCTACCGCTAGCCCCTTGAGCCCCCACGCGGGGATATAGAGGCGCGCCCACTCGCCGAGCGTGTAGAGGATGCGGTCCTGCTCGAGCGTGTAGGCGACCGCGTCGAGCGTCCGCCATGTCTCCCCCGTCTTGTGCACCGCGTTAAAGAAGTAGCACGCCGCGAGGTTGAGCAGCACCCCGAGGGCGGCGAGGGTGACGTAGGGGGCGGTGGGGGGCGGGGGGGGCGCGGCGAGCGCCTCGTCGCTCGGGTCGGGGCGCCGCCAGCGGCGCGCCAGGGAGTCCACGCTCCAGCGCGCCCCGAGCGGCAGCCACAGCGTCCACAGCGCCCACAGGTTGGCCGCGAGGTCGCCGCCGTTCTGGAAGGTCTGGTGGCGGTTGTGGAGACTCAGCAGGCACACCACGGTGAGCGTGTGGGCGAGGCGCGTCTTGAAGCCCACTAGGAGCGCGAGGGCGCAGAGGAGGGCGAAACAGAAGAAGGCGAGCAGGGCGCCCTCCGACTGGAAGGCGTGCAGGAGCGTGAGCGGCGCCGGGGCGTTGAGCGGCTGCTGGGCGAGCGTGTCGGCGCTCGGGAGCCAGCCCGTGTTGGCGTACATCAGCTCGAGGTAGGGCAGGCGCGTGGCGAAATCGACGACGCAGAGCGCCGCGAACCCCACGCGGAAGAGGGCGAGGGCGCGCGGGTCGAGCTCGAGCAGCGGCGCGAGGGCGCGCAGGAGGCGTGTCATGTGGGGGGAATCCGAGGAGGAGAGGAGGAGGCGGGGTAAAGGTTTCGCCCCCTTATAGCGACAGCGGCGCCACCCCGTCATCCCCAAAGCGCGCCACCTGTAGCCCCAGGTCCGCCATCAGCGCGATGTAGAGGTTGGCGATAGGCCCCCGCCCCGCCCCGGGCGCGAGGACCACGTGGCGCCCCAGCGGCGCCCCCGCCGCCCGCCCGGCGAGCGCCACGGGGAGCTCCGTGTGCTCGTGGGCGTTGCCGTCGGCCACCTCGCTCGACATCAAGACCGTGGTCTGCTGCAGCGCGCTCCCCGCCCCCTCGTCCATCGCCGCGAGGCGCGCGAGGAAGCCCGCCCACAGCCCCATCTGGCGCGCGTCGATGGCGGCGAGCTGCGCGAGCTTGTGCGGGTCGCCCTGGTGGTGCGAGAGCTCGTGGTGCGCCTCGCTCACCCCGATCGCCGGGTACGTCACCCCGCTGCCGCCGTTCCCGAGCATAAAGGTGCCCACGCGCGTGAGATCGCACTGCAGCGCGCTGGCGAGCAGGTCGAGCAGGAGCCCCGCGTGCTCCTCGCGCCCGCTGAGGGCGGCGAGGGGCGGCGAGGGGGGGGCGCAGCGCCCCGCGTCCGCGGGCGACGCGAGGCGCCCCTCGAGCTCACGCAGCCCCGTGAGGTAGGCGTCCACCCGCCGCGCGTCGCTGGCGCTCACGCGGGCGCGCAGGGCGGCGGCGTCCTCCACCACAAAATCGAGCACGCTGCGGCGGCGGCGCAGGCGCTCCGCCACCGCCTCGGGACTCTGGTTGGGGTCGAGGACGCCGAAAAGGCGCTCAAAGAGCAGGCGGGGGTTGACCTCCTTGGGCAGCGGCGTCTGCGCGTCCGCCCAGGAGACGTTGCGGCTGTAGGCGCAGCTGTAGCCCGAATCGCAGCTCCCGGCGTTGTCGCCGCCCTCGCAGCCGAGCTCGAGGGAGCGCAGCGGGGTCTGCCCCGCGAGGTGGGCGGCGAGGAGCTGGTCCACCGATGGGCCGCTCCGCAGCACGTCAGCGCTCTTGAGCGGGTGCGCGCAGGTGAGGAAGGCGCTCGTTCCGCGCGCGTGGTCGCCGGGGCCGTCGCCCTGGTGGCTCGCCGCGTAGTTGTCGAGGCCGCGCACGGTGAGCAGCGCGTCGGCGAAAGGGGCGAGGGGGGCGAGGGAGGTGGCGGCGAGCGCTGAGGCGCTGAGCGCCCCGGGGCGCGCTGGCCAGAAGGCGCTCATGTTGAAGCCGTTGGGCGAGTAGAGCGCCACGAAGCGCCGCGGGGCGGCGGGCGCCTGCGCGTGAGCGCGCCCGAGGGGGGAGGCGCCCCCCGCGCGCGCCCAGAGCCACCCCGCCGACTCCAGCCACGGCAGCGCGAGGGCGGCGCCCGCCCCCCGCAGGAGCGCGCGGCGTGAGGGTCCGCCGCTGGGCGCCGAGCTGAGGGGGGGGTGAGCGGGGGTGAGGCGGGGCGCCGCCGGGCGCCGGGCTGAGGGGGGGGTGAGGGTCATGCTGTGCTCCGCGCGGGGGTGGGGCGCCCTGAGTGAGGCTAGAGCCTCCCGCGCCGCGCGGCAAGCCCTACGCGCGCCGAGCGCGCCGCGACGGGGCTCAGGGCGCGCGCGCGGCCCGATCCTGCGCGATCCTGCGCGATCCTGCGCGATCCTGAGCTATCCTGAGCTATCCTGAGCTATCCTGAGCTATCCTGAGCTATCCTGCGCTATACTGCGCGCAAACTCGCCCCTAGGATCTAGGAGACACGACGCGATGCGCCCACACCCCTCACCCCCCGCCCTCCCAACGCTCGCCCTGAGCCTCGCCCTGAGCCT
>VGTA01000320.1 GCA_016874875.1 Deltaproteobacteria bacterium
CGTGAGTGACACCCACGCGCTCTACGAGGACGCCGGCTACCACAACGAAGAGCGCGCGACCCGCCTCGAGACGCTCAAGCAGAGCATGCAGGACGACCAGCTCAAGATCGCCACCATCGGCGAGTTCAGCCGCGGGAAGTCGTCACTGATCAACGCCCTCCTCGGCTACCAGATGCTCCCCACCGCCCAAGAGCAGACCACCGCCATCAACTGCTTCATCAGCGGCCTCAGCGAGCGCTACCCCAAGCCCTGCATCGAGATCGTCTATGTGAAGGGCCACAAAGAGGTGCTCGACTACAGCTACGAGGCGCTAGAGAAGTGGAGCACAGAGCTCAACCGCGAGCACCGCGACGCGCGCCTCGATGTGGACCGCATCAACATCCACACTGACCACGCGCTCTTCCAGCACCGCGTCACGCTCATCGACACCCCCGGCTTCCAGGGGATCCTTGAGCGCCACGAGCTGATCGCGCGGCAGGCGATGGATCAGGCTCACGTAGCCCTCTGGGTCCAGAGCACCGAGCAGCTCGGGGGCAACAAGAGCGAGTGGGACTTTATGCGAGAGAGCGTCGCCAAGAACTATGGGCGCTTCATCACCGCGGTCAATATGTGGGATTCAGTCCTTGAGCCCAACACGCATGATGTGCGCAGAGCGCAGATGTCTCAAGCGGAGTGGGAGCGCAATCGCCTTGATGTGGTGCGCGAGAACTTCACCAAGCAGGCCGAGGGCGTGCTGAGCGCAAAAGACATCAGGCGCCTCACATCGGAGGAGAATCTCATAGGCGTAAGCGCGCACTGGGCGCTCTCGGAGGACCCTGAGCGCCGCCGCCGCTCCAACATCGCGCGCCTCGCGCGGCGGATCGAGGAGCTCGTCTCGGAGGGCCAAGGCGACAAGCTCATCACCCCGCTCCGCAAGCTCCTCAATGAGCACCTCGCCCCCTACATCACCGCCCTCGCCGATGAGCGCGCGCAGCTCAGCTCCGACAAGAGCCTCGAGGACCGCCAGCGGGAGCTCGAGACCCTGAAGACGCAGGCGGAGCGCCTCAAGCTCCGCCGAGACAGCGCGCTCAATGACTCTCGCGCCGAGCACATCCACTCGCAGCGAGAGGCCATCAGCGACCTTCAAGAGCTCGTCAACCCCGTCAAGGCGCTCAAGGACGAGCTCGACGCGCTCATCACGGAGGAGTACGTGCGCAAGATCATCGAGCGCGACGCCCAGCACGGCGTCAAGGTGACCATCACGCTCGACGCTGAGCACCAAGCGCGCCTTGAGGAGCAGCTGCAGCGCACGCAGCAGGCTTGGCCGCGCATGAAAGACAAGGTCGAGGCGGCGCTCCGCGATCTCGCCAAGGAGTTCCTTAGCAGCATGGAGAGCGAGGCGCGCGCGATGAGCCGTGACCTCTCGGGGGTCTCCTTCTCGTTCCCCGAGCTGGACGTGAAGGTGGAGGCGGACGTGAGCGGCCTCATGAGCTACTACCAGCGCCTGGCGGAGGCGCAGGAGGCCATTGAGCTGCTGGAGGAGCAGACAGAGGAGCTCGGCAACAAGATCGCCCGCGACGACCTGGCGCGGAAGCGCCTTGAGGAGGAGCGCCGTGAGCATCAACGCAAGATAGATGGCTACGAGAGCCGCAAGTCGGGGATGGGCCCGCCGCCGCCGATCGACTATCGTGAGGAGTCCTATGAGACCGGCGGCTGGCGCAGCAAGACGCGCTATCGCACCGTGGAGGACAACACAGCCCTCATGCGCTACGAGCAGCAGCAAGCGGAGCTCTCAGCTCTTCAGGCGAACGAGGCCGCGGCCCTGCAGAAGATCAAGGACAACTTCTGGGCCGCGACCCAGCAACACCTCAATGATGAGCAAGCGCGCGCGAAGCTCACCCAAGAGATAGCGCGCAAGAAGCGGCAGCTCGAGAAGATCGCCGAGGAGGTCAAGGGAGAGCTCCAGGACCGAGTCCGCCAATACCACAGCGCCCTGCGGAGGAGCACCGTCCGCCAGCTCGAGCAGCTCCAGCGGGTGATCGAGCAGACGGCCACCGAGGCGATCTCCATGACCTTCACCCGCCACCTCGAGCTGCTCACGCAGCAGGTGGAGCAGCACTACATCACCCCCATCGAGGAGGCTGAGCGGCGCTGCGCGCATGTGCAGGAGGTGCTGGCGCAGGGCAGCGATGTGGCGGGGCGGCGCGTCGAGCTGCTCACGAGCCTCCAAGCGCGCGCCGAGGAGCTCAGCGCGCGCATCGTCTACCTGCGCGACGAGCGCATCCCGCTGGCCTTCGGCTGAGCGCTGAGTGAGCGCAGAGAGGATCACAACATGACGACATCCCACATCACGCCCGCAGGAGCGCAGCGCGTCCTCGCGGACCTCCGCGCCGCCCTCGGCGACGACCCTCTCGAGTCCGCCTCGCGCCTCATTGAGCCGCTCTTGGCCCCTCGCCCGCTGCGCGTCGCCCTCATCGGCTCCTACTCGGTGGGCAAGAGCAGCCTCCTCAACGCTCTCCTCGGCGCTCCTCTCTTGCCCACGGGTCAAGAGGAGGTGACCGCGGTGCCCGCCCTCATCACCGCGGGCGACGAGGAGTCCTGCGCGCTCCTCACCGAAGAGGGGGAGCGCGCGCTCTCGCGAGACGAGTTTAGGCGGCTCGCGGCGGGGGAGGAGGTGGACGCCGGCCTCCTGTCGCTCCGCTTCACCGCCGCCGCCCCCTGGCTGCGCGGCGTAGAGCTCTTTGACCTCCCCGGGCTCTCCGGGAACGACCCTGAGCGCGCCGAGGTGGCGCGCGCCGCGCTCAAGGAGGCGGACGCGGTGCTCTACCTCATCTACCCTAAGGGCCCTCAGCGCCAGGATGTGGAGATGATCAACCTCGCGCAGGCGGAAGGGCGGGCGCTGAAGGTGATGGTCACGCAGTGGGACCGCGCGGAGGAGGCGGCCGCCCGCGGCGAGCGCCTCCCCTCGCTTGAGCGCTGGGCTGAGCAGATGAACGAGCTCTTTCAGGGCTCCGCGCCCCCCGTCGCCCTGAGCGTCACCTCCACGGTCACGGGGGCGGGGCTCGTTGAGGTGCGCGCGTGGATCAGCGAGCTGAGCGCGCGGGCGGGTGAGGTGCGCGAGGAGCGGGCGCGCGCGGTCCTCCGCGCGGCCATAGAGCGCCTTGAGGCGGCGCGCCGCGCCGAGCGCGAGGCGCTCACGAGGGATGGCGCGCAGGAGACCACCTCGCTCCTTGACGCGCTCACAGAGGCGCGCCGCGCCCTCACCGCGCAGGAGCGTGGGCTCGTCAGCGCGCAGCAGCAGGCGCGCCAGCGGCTCACGGAGGGCGCCGAGCGGATGAGGTCAGAGTCAATGACGCGCGCGCGCCGTGCCCTCGACGCACGCCGCGCAGCGTGGGCTGAGCGCGCGCCCGAGTCCGCCCAGGCGGCGTGGCGCGACCTCCTTAACGAGGCAGTCCTGGTGCGCCGTGAGGCGCTCGACTCCTTTCTCCGTGAGCTCCGGACGCTCCACGACGCCACCCTCGACCCCTCTGCGCTCTTTGACGACTCGTCGATCCTCAGCATCCTCCCGCCGGCGCCCCCCGCGTTCGCTCATGAGGAGGGGCGCCAGATGGCGGAGCTCAGCCGACGCAAGCTCGAGGCTGAGCAACTCAGCCAGCTCATCTCTCAAGGAGCCGATGGGCCGAGCGAGGAGCTCCTCGCGCGGCTCGCGGAGGGCGACGGGCAGCTGAGCGACGAGATCCAGACGCTCCAGCAGCAGCTCTTGGAGCTCTCTCGTCAGCCAACGCAGATGCGCGAAGAAGAGGGAGAGCAGACGGGGCGCATGCTCGGGCGCATGATCGGGGAGGTGGCGGATATCGCCTTGATGTTTGTGCAGCCCGCCACCGTGGCTACAAAAGTCGGCTCTATGGCGAGCAAGCTCGGCATGGGCGCCAAGACGATGACGCGGGTAAAGCAGGCCACCAAGGCGCTCGTGGCGGGGACCAAGGGCGTGCGGACGACGCACAAGGGGATTCAGGTGCTCGGCAAGCTGGGAGACGCGCTGTCGCTGCTCTCGCTCGGCCACTGGGGAGAGAAGATCGGCGGGATGTTTGACGCGCCCCCGCGCCTCGTGGTGGACAAGGAGGCGCAGCGCGCGCGTCGCCAAGAGCGAGAGCAGCTCACCGCGGCCCTCGGGCGCCTCACGGAGCAGCGCATCGCGCAGCAGCGCAAGCTCGACGAGGCGGGGGAGACGCCGGCGATACAGGCACAGAGGGCGCGAGACCTCCAGCGCCTCAATGACGAGATCGCGCGCCTTGAGCGCGAGGAGCGCGAGGGGCGCCTCGCCGAGGAGCGCGCCGCGCGCGAAGAGCACACCCGCGCCCTGCACCGCCGCCTTGACCTCTTGGTCAGTCAGAGTCTCTTGCGCCTCCAAGCAGAGCTCAACGGCGCCGAGCGAGCCCTCTATGAGCGCTTCAAGGCCTACTGGGAGGTGGAGATGCAGACGTCGCTCAAGGAGCAGCGGGAGCGCCTTGAGCGCCTTGACCGCGCGTCACGCGAGGCGCCGGAACGCCGCGCGGAGCTCGCAGCGCGCCTCGGGGTGGAGCTCGCCGCGCTCGCCGCGGCGCTCAAGGGACTCGCGTAGGGGCGGTGCACGCTCGCCGCGGTGCTCAAGAGGCTTGTGTTGAGGTGTTGAGGAGGGAGCGTGAGAGGACTAATCGTGAGAGGGCTGGCCGTAAGAGGGCTGCGGGAGCGGGGGATGAGTGTGGAATCCCCCCCCGCCCTCACCCCCGCCCCCCGCAGCCCTCCCCCCCCGGCGCCGGGCCCACGCGCGCGTCCCCGTCATCACAGTCCGGCGCCTCCCCCTCCGCGCAATACCCGTCCTCGTCCTGGTCCCCGCCGAGGCGGTCGCAGGCGAACGGGAGCTCTGGGGGGGGGGCGGGCTCCTCGCAGGCGCTGAGGGCGGCGCTGAGGGCAGCGTAGAGGGCAGCGCTGCGGGCGGCGCTGCGGGCGGCGCTGCGGGCGGCGCTACGGGCGGCGCGCGGGGGGGCGGGG
>VGTA01000321.1 GCA_016874875.1 Deltaproteobacteria bacterium
CCTACCAGCGCAAGCTCCCGCGCGTGAGCGACGACGCCCTGCCCGCCCTGTGGGTGAGCATGGCGCGCCTCGCCGACGAGCACCTCAACGCCTACGCCGACGCCATCTCGCTGTGGTCGCAGGTGATGGCGCGCGAGCCCGCCCGCGAGGACGCCCGGGAGGCGCTCGCCGCGCTCTACCCCAAGGAGGCGCGCTGGGGCGACCTCGCGGCGCACTTTGAGCGCTGTGAGGAGTCGCTGGCCGCCCGGGGGGCGCCCGTGGCGCAGCGCCTCGGGTGGCTCAAGCGCCGCGCGGAGCTCCTCGCCGATCAGCTCGATGACCCCGACGCCTCGTCGGCGGCGTGGTGGCGCGTGGTGGAGCTCGCGCCGTCGGACGCCGACGCGGAGGCGTTCCTGCGCGGCTTGTACCTCGAGCGCCGCGACTGGGCGAGCCTCGAGCGCGTGTATGAGGCGCGGGGCGACTGGGAGGGCTTTGTGCGTCAGCTCACCGCCCTCACCCTCGCCCTCGACGACGCCGCCGACCGCGTGGCGGTCTACCGCGTGGCGGCGCGCGTGAGCTTTGAGCGCCTGCGCGACGACGAGCGCGGCGTGGAGGCGCTCGAGGCGATCCTGCGCGAGGCGCCGCGGGACGTGGACGCCGCCCTCGCCCTCGCGCCCTTCTATCGCGCGCAGGAGCGCTGGGCGCAGCTCGACGAGGCGCTCGCCGTCGCCTATGACCAGAGCCTCACGCCGAGCGCCGCGCTCCTGCGCGACCTCGCGCAGGTCAACGAGGAGCACCTCGGGCGCGTCCCCGAGGCCTTCGCCTACCTCGCCCGCGGCCTGCAGCTTTACCCGGAGGACGGCGCGTGGCTGCGCGAGGCGCGCCGCGTGGCCGCCGCCACCCGCGCCGCCCTGCGCGCCCTCGGGGACGGCGAGGCGCCGAGCGCGGAGGAGGGGGCGCTGGTCTCCACCCTCGAGGCGCTCGTCAACGAGCGCCGCGACCTCGTGGAGGAGGCCGACGAGCAGGGCGAGACGCCCACGCACCGCTTCCTGTGGGCGCTCGCCGAGCTCTACCGCGACGCGGTGGGCGACGCCGAGGAGGCGATCAACCACCTCGAGCGCCTCCGCGCGGCGCAGGGCGACTCGCTGCGCGTGCTCGCCCCCCTCGCGGCGCTCTACGAGGCGCAGGGGGAGTGGCGGCGCCTCTTGTCGGTGCTGATGTCGCAGCTCGAGCTGGCGGGCGACGCGGCGGAGCGGCAGCGCATCTACGCCTGCATCGGCGCCGTGTATGAGCAGCAGCTCGGGGAGTTCGACGACGCCGAGGAGGCGTACCGCAGCCTGCTGGCGCTCAACGAGGAGAGCCTGGTGGCGCTTCGCGGCCTGCAGCGCATCGCCGAGCGCCGCGGGGACCAGGCGGGGCTCGCCGACCTCATCGACGCCGAGCTCAAGCTGTGTCGCTCGCCGGCCGACCTCGCCAACCTGCACTTCCGCCTCGGCGAGATCGCCCTCGCCGCCAGCGGGGAGGCCGCCGCCCTGCCGCAGTTCGCCGCGGCGCTCTCGCAGGAGCCCCTGCACGAGCCGAGCGCGCGCGCCCTCGAGGCGCTCGTGCGCGGCGGCGAGCGGGGCGACGTCGCCCTCGCGGCGCAGGCGGCGGCGCTCATCGAGCCGTTCTGCCGCGCGCGGGAGGAGTGGGCGCTGCTGGCGCTCGTGCTCGGCGCGCTCACCCGCCCCGAGGGGGAGGCCGGCGCGCGCCGCGTGGCGCTCCTCACCGAGCTCGCCGCGCTCCACGAGGACCGCCTCGGCGACCTCCGCGCCGCCTTTGACGTGCACCTCGAGCTCCTCAGCGCCACCCCGGAGGACGAGGCGACGGTGTCGACGCTTGAGCGCCTCGCCGACGCCCTCGACGCCTGGGGGGACCTCGCGGGGCGCTGGGCGCGCCTGTCGTACGGCGGCGACCTCGCCGCTGACGCCCCCGCCGAGGCGCGCTGGCCGGGCGCCATGAGCCGCCGCCTCGCGCGCGCGCAAGAGGCGCACCTCGGCGACCTCCGCGCCGCCCGCGAGACGCTCGAGGCCGCCTGCGCCGCTGAGGGCGACAGCCTTGAGCTGATCGCGCACCTCGACCGCCTCAACGCCGCCCTCTCCGACTGGCACGCGCTCGTGGACGCGCGCGAGCGTCAGCTCAAGCTCCTCACGGCCCCCGCCGAGCGCCTCGAGGTGCTCTTTGGCGTGGCGCAGGTGTGGGAGGAGGTCATCTCGTCGCCGGGGGACGCCGTGGACGTGTACCGCCGCGCCCTCGCCGAGGACCCGCGCAGCGCTGAGGCGTTCGCCGCCCTCGATCGCCTCCTGCGGGCGCAGGACCGCGCCGAGGACCTCGCGGAGCTGCTGAGCGCCCGCCTCGCGCTCATCGACGGCGAGGAGGCGCAGCGCGTGGGGCTGCAGCTCGCCATGACCCTGTGGAGCAAGCTCAACGACCCCGACGGCGCCCTCTCGCGCCTCGCCGAGGTCCTCGCGCGCGGCCCACAGGAGGAGGCGCTGCACGCCGTGGAGCGCATGCTCACCACCTACCCCGACGGCTCCGAGGAGTCGCGCGCCCTCCGCCGCCGCGGCTGTGACCTGCTCGAGCCCCTCTACGAGGCGGCCGGGGACGCGCGCGGCGCGCTCCGCCTCCTCGAGGTGCGCCTCGAGGACGAGGAGGCGCCCGCGGCGCGCGTGGCGCTCCACACCCAGATCGCCGCGCGCCTCGAGGCCGCCGGCCCCGCCGGGCAGGGCCCCGCGCCGGACCTGGCCTTTGAGCGCTACGGGCGCGCCTTTGGCGAGGACTTTGGGAGCGCGCCCCTCCTCGCGGAGCTCACGCGCCTCGCCGAGCCCCTCGGCGCGTGGGCGTCGCTGGCGGCGCTGGTGCGCCGCGGCGTGGAGGGCGAGGCCGCCCTCGGCGTGGACCCCGCCGTGCGGATGTCGATGCTGCGCCTCGCCGCGCGCCTCTACGAGGAGCGCCTCGCGAGCCTCTCGGACGCCGTGCACTTCCATCGCCTCGCCCTCGCCGAGGAGCCCGAGGACGCCTCGGCGCTCGCGGAGCTCGCCCGCCTCTACGCCCTCACCGAGGACCACAAGGCGCTCGCCGAGATTCTGGCGCGCCAGTGGGACGCAGCCGGCGACGACCTCGGGGCGGCGGCGGGCTACGCCTTCGCCCTCGGCGCGCTCTACGAGGAGCAGCTCAAGGACGCCGCGCGCGCCGTGGACACCTACCAGCGCATCCGCCTCGACGTGGCGCCCGCCGACCCGCGCGCCTACGAGGCGCTCGAGCGCCTGTTTATGCAGCAGGGTGACTTTGAGCGCCTCGTGGAGGTGTACATGGACGAGGTGGCGCACCTCGCCGCGCTCGCCGACAAGCAGGACCGCCTCTACAAGGCCGCGGTGGTCTACGAGGAGCACCTCGACAACCCCGACGAGGCGGTGGCGGCGCTCGCCGCCGCCCTCGCCCTCGACCCGGCGGACCCGCACGCGCTCTCGGAGCAGGAGCGGCTCTACGAGTCGCTCGGGCGCTTTGACGATCAGCTCGAGGCGCTGGCGCGCCGGCGGGCGCTCGCCGCCGAGCAGGGCGCGCGCGACGCCCTCGACCTGCGGCGCGCGCACGTGCTCAAGGACAAGCTGCAGGACTTCACCGGCGCGCTCGCCGCGCTGCGCGAGGTGCTCGCCCACCAGCCCTCGTCGGCGGCGGCGCTGGCGGCGGTGGAGAGCCTGCTCGAGGCGCCAGAGGTGCGCCTCGCCGCCGCTGAGCTGCTCGCGCCGCTCTATGAGGCGGCGGGGGAGTGGGAGCGCTTTGTGCGCGTGCTCCACGACACCCTCGAGGAGCGCGCCGATTTTGACGAGCGCGTCGCCACCCTGCGCCGCGTGGCCGCCGCCGAGGAGGAGCGCCTCGGGCAGCCCCGCGCAGCCTTTGGTTCGCTGTCGCTGGCGTACCGCCTGAGCCAGGCGGACGAGGAGATCGAGCGCGCGCTCGAGCGGCTGGCGGCGCAGGTGGGGGCGGACGCGGACCTGGTGGCGCTCATGCAGGACGTGGTGGGGGAGGCGCCCGAGCGCGAGGTGGCGGCGCGCGCTAAGATGGCGCAGATCGCCGAGGAGCGCCTCGGCGACCTGCCGCTGGCGATCTCGGCGCACCGCGAGATCCTCCACCAGGAGCCCTCCAACATGACCTCGCTGCTCGCCCTCGAGCGCCTCCTCACGGCCACGGGCGACTACGCGGCGCTCGTGGAGGCGCTCGAGCAGCGCCTCGACGCCACGGAGGGCGCCGAGGGGCGCGCGGCGCTCTTTGCGCAGATCGCGCAGACGCAGGAGGAGCGCCTCGGCGCGCCGGCGGTGGCGATCGAGGTGTGGCGCCGACAGCTCGAGGAGGCGGAGGGGCACGCGCGCGCCCTCGGGGAGCTCGAGCGCCTCCTGATGGCGATGGGGTCGTTCGCGGAGCTCGCCGCGCACTACGAGGTGTGGGCGGAGCGGTGCGCGTCGGTGGACGAGCGCCCGCGCGTCAAGACGCAGCTCGCGCTCGTCTATGAGCTCGAGCTCAAGGAC
Organism: Deltaproteobacteria bacterium; assembly: GCA_016874875.1. Classification (GTDB taxonomy): domain Bacteria; phylum Myxococcota_A; class Bradymonadia; order UBA7976; family VGTA01; genus VGTA01. The sequence goes on from VGTA01000321.1 coordinate 4,545, forward strand.
GGCGTGTCGGCGGTGGAGATATACCGCGAGGTCCTAGAGCTGTCGCCGGGCTTCCCGATGGCGGTGGAGAATCTGGCGGCCCTCTTTGGGGAGGAGGCGCGCGCGCAGGAGATCGGCGCCGACCGCCTCGTGATCGCGGAGCTGCTCGAGCCGCTCTATCGCGCGCAGGATGACGCGGCGGGCCTCGTGCGCGCCCTGGCGGTCAGGCAGGAGGCGGAGGCGGACATCGAGGGGCGCGCGGCGCTCTTGATCGAGATGGCCACCCTGCAGGAGGGGCGCCTCGGCGACCGCGCCGCCGCCCTCGAGTCGCGCCTGTTGGCGCTGCGCGTCACCCCCGAGCGCCACGACAACCGGCTCGCCCTGCAGGCGCTGGCGCACGCCACGCGCTCCTATGAGTCGCTCGCGCGCGGCCTAGAGGAGGCGGCGGCGGAGACGCTCGACGC
>VGTA01000322.1 GCA_016874875.1 Deltaproteobacteria bacterium
GTCGTGTGCATGGAGGCTCTAGGCGTGAGGCGGGGTCGTGAGGAGAGATCACACCCCAAGGGGCGCCCTGAGCGCAAGCGCCCCCGCGCCTCGCTTTTGACGAAACGCGCCCGCGCGCGCTAAGATGCGCCCCGCGCGCGTCAAGATGCGCCCCGCGCGCGCCGCGCCGCCCCGCGCGCCCCGCCCCCCCACGCGCGCCCAGCGCAGCGCCTAGCGCGAGGAGCCCCCATGACCCCTGCCGCCCCGAGCCCCTGCGCGCCCCCCCTCACCCTCCCCGCCCACCCCGCCGGCGACCGCTTTGGGCGCGACCGCGGCGCGCTGCGCCTCCCCGAGTTCCTGCGGCGCCCCGTGGGCAAGGGCGAGCAGGTGGCGGCGGTGAAGCGGCTGATGCGCGAGGGGGACCTGCACACGGTGTGCGAGGAGGCGCGCTGCCCCAACCTCCAAGAGTGCTTCAGCCACGGCACCGCCACCTTCATGATCATGGGCAAGGACTGCACCCGCGCGTGCAGCTTCTGCGCCGTGGGCACCGCCGCCCCCGCCCCCCTCGACCCCGCGGAGCCCGCCAGCGTGGCGCGCGCCGCCGCGCGCCTCGCGCTCCGCCACGTGGTGATCACCAGCGTCAACCGCGACGACCTCCCCGACGGCGGCGCCGAGCACATGCGGCGCACGGTGGAGGAGGTGCACGCGGCGCTGCCCGAGGCCACCATCGAGGTGCTCGCCCCCGATTTCCTCGACAACCTCGACGACACCCGCCGCGTGGCGAGCGCGCGGGGGCTGGCGGTCTACAACCACAACGTCGAGACCGTGCCCCGCCTCTACCCCCGCGTCCGCCACCGCGCCCGCTACGAGCGCTCGCTCGGGGTGCTCCAGACCGTGGCGCGGGAGTTCCCGCACCTCAAGGTCAAGACGGGGGTGATGGTGGGGCTCGGCGAGACGCGCGCGGAGCTGTTCGCGCTCATGGAGGACCTCCGCGCCCACGGCGTGCACATCCTCACCATCGGGCAGTATCTGCGCCCTAGCTTAAAGCACATGCCTGTGGCAGAGTACGTCACCGAGGAGGGCTACGACGACTACCGCGCGCGCGGCCTGCTGGTGGGCTTTGAGCACGTGTACGCCGGCCCCTTCGTCCGCTCCTCCTACAACGCCGCCGAGGCGCTGCGCCACGCGCAGGAGGCGGCGCCCCCCGCGCCCCTCACCGACTCCCCGCCCCCGAGGCCCTAGAGGCCCACGCCCCATAAACGAACAATCCTCACGAACGAACACGCCCCATGAACGAACAAGCCCTCGTCGAGCTCATCACCCAGCAGGTCAAGGCGCGCCTGAGCGCCGGGGGCGCCGGCCCCGGCTACACGCGCGCCGCGCCGAGCCCGGAGGCCAAGCCCAGCCTCGCCACCCACACCCCCGAGCAGCTGCGCGCGATTCCGTGCCACGAGGACCCGAGCGGCTGCACCGAGTGCGGCATGTGCGTGGTGCGGCGCCCCGAGGACGCCAAGGCGGTGGTGCAGGCGGGGGCCAAGCGCGTGGGCGCGGGCCCGGGCACGGGGAAGGTGGGCGAGGGCCTCGCCGCCTACATCGACCACACGCTCCTCAAGCCCGAGGCCACCCGCGACGAGCTCGCCAAGCTCGCCGAGGAGGCGCGCAAGCACCAGTTCGCCACCGTGTGCGTGAACTCGTCGAACGTGCGCCTGATGAAGCAGCTCCTCGGCTCGAGCGGCGTGCCCGTGTGCGCCGTGGTGGGCTTCCCCCTCGGCGCCATGACGCCGAGCGCCAAGGCGTTTGAGACGCGCGAGGCGATTCGCTGCGGCGCCGAGGAGATCGACATGGTGATCAACATCGGCGCCCTCAAGAGCCGCGAGCACGCGCTGGTGTTCACCGACATCAAGGCGGTGGTGGACGCCGCCCGCCCCGTGCCGGTGAAGGTGATCTTGGAGACGAGCAAGCTGACGCATGAGGAGAAGGTGGCGGCGTGCGCGCTGTCGGTGGCGGCGGGGGCGGCGTTCGTGAAGACGAGCACGGGATTCGGGGGCGGCGGCGCCACGGCGGAGGACATCGCGCTGATGCGCGACCTGGTGGGCCCCGACCTCGGCGTGAAGGCGTCGGGCGGGGTGCGCGACCGCGCCACGGCGGAGGCGATGATCAAGGCGGGGGCGAACCGCATCGGCGCGTCGGCGTCGGTGGAGATCGTGTCGGGCAAGAAGGGGAGCGGGGGGTACTGAGCGCCGCGCCCCCGCCCCGAGCAGGGTGGGCGCAAAGAAGACCGTGAGCGCGTCGGGCGGCCCCGCGGCGAGGCACTGCCGCACCACCTCCCCTCCGTCCACATACACCCGCCGCGCGCCCTCGGCGCGGGTGAGGACGCGCACGCGCAGCGCCGAGTAGGGCCACGCCCCCTCGCCAAAGCCGCGCACCACGTCATAGGTGCGCCGCCCGAGCAGGAGGGTGTCCACGCTGGCGAGGCGGGGGCGATGGCGAGGGGCGCGCTCCTCAAGCTCTAGCGCGCGCCCCTCAGCTCACCCCAACAGTCAACCCCACATCACTCAAACATCGAGACGCGGGGCACCGTGACCTCGCCGTCGGGCCCCACGAGGGTCAGGGGCGCCTCGGTGGCCGAGTAGAGGGCGTCGCGCAGGACATTGGCGCCCTGGTGCCCCGCGGGGAGGGCGAGCCCCTTGACGCGGTACTCTACGCCCTCGCGCAGCCCCCGCGCGAGCGGGCGGCCGCCCGAGGGGAGCGCTGTGAAGGGGCGGTCGTGGGTGTGCAGGGCGGCGGGGTTCAGCTGCGGAAGGAGGTGGGGTGTGAACCTGTAGAGGCCGAGGTGCCCCCAGGGCTCCTGAGGCGTGACGCGCGGGGTGAGGGTCATGCGCTCAGCCTCCATGTCGAGGTGCAGGTTGCGCGCCGTGAACCAGTCAGCCCCCAGGATGTGAGCGCTCGGGGTGGGCGCGCCGTAGGTGACCGCCACGCGCTCGCTGTGCTCAGCGCCCTCCTCGTCGATGTAGCTGAGGGGGTTGCCCTCGGTGATCGCCACGTCAATGCGCCCCATCGCGGAGGGGGCGCTGAGGCGAAAGATTGGGGCGCCCGCCGCGGGGCGCGCGGGGGGGCTCATCACGCTGATGGGGGCGCCGAGGTCGAGGAAGGGCCAGGTGCTGGCGCCCATGAGGCGCGCGTCGATCGAGAACCCCTCGCGCGTTCGGAGCGTCACGCCCCCCTCCGGGCGCGGGGGCTGCTCGGGGTAGAGCGTCATGGTATCGGTGTCCCAGTTGAAGCTCACCGCGGCGAAGCTGGTCAGCGTGCTGAGCCCGATGACGCCGTCGATGGAGGACCCGCAGAGGTCCTCAAGTCCATTAAAGACAGGGGGCTTCGGCTGCATGTAGGCGCCATCCCGCGAGAAGATCGGCAGCTGACGGGCGCGCGGGTCGCGCGTGAAGATCATGCTCGGCGAGAGTCCGCTGTCCACAAAGAAGGTGAAGCGCTCCGCGTCAGGGCTCTGTGCCTCGATAAAAATAAAGTTTAGGATACGAGACATTTCATATCGCTGCGCGCCCGGCGCGCCCTGCGCGGGGTCGTGGTCATAGGCGTGGTCATGGTCGTGGTCGTGCTGCATCTGATCTGATCCCTCTGGGCTGATGCGGTTGGTGTTGGGTGAGCGTGAGACCAAAGTGTGCTAGTCTCTCTTTTTGGAGACACCGACCAGCTCAGCGTTCTTAGGCGGCGCGCAGCGTTCTCTGCGCATCTACAAAAATCATACAAATCGAGACCTTACCCATGACCCTCCCCGCAGCGCAGCCCACCACACAGGACAACATCTACGCCCTCACCGAGGAGCAGCTCCAGGCGGGCCTAGAGGCGCTCGGGCAGCCCAAGTTCCGGGCGCGGCAGGTGTGCGACTGGGTCTACAGGCGGGGCGTGACGAGCTTTGACGAGATGACCAACCTCCCCAAGGACCTGCGCGCCGACCTCGCCGGGCGCTACCGATTTGGGCACCTCAGCCTCGTCACGAGCCAGCGCTCGCAGGACGGCACCGAGAAGCGCCTCTACCGCCTCCCCGACGGGCAGCTCATCGAGTCGGTGCTGATGCCCTACGGCGACGGGCGGCGGACGGCGTGCATCTCGTCGCAGGCGGGGTGCGCCATGGGGTGCACCTTCTGCGCCACGGGGCAGATGGGCTTTGAGCGGCACCTGAGCGCCGAGGAGATCTTTGAGCAGGCGCAGCGCTTCTCGGCGGACCTCCAGCGGCGCGGCGAGCGCCTGAGCAACTGCGTGCTGATGGGCATGGGCGAGCCGTTCCACAACTACGACAACGTGGTCAAGGCGCTCCGCCTCATCATGGAGCGCCTCGACATCGGCGCGCGGCGCATCACCGTGAGCACCGTGGGGCTGGTGCCCAAGATCAAGCGCTTCGCTGAGGAGGGGCTGCAGGTCAAGCTCGCCATCAGCCTCCACGCCACGCGCGACGAGGAGCGCGAGGCGATCATGCCCGTCAACAAGCGCTACCCCGTCCGAGAGCTGATCGACGCCTGCCACGACTTTGTGCGCGCCACCGGCCGCCGCGTCACCTTTGAGTGGGCGCTCATCCAGGGGCAGAACGACTCCGTGGAGGAGGCCGCGCGCCTCGCGGCGCTCCTGCGCGGGCTCCTGTGCCACGTGAACGTGATCCCCCTCAACCCCACCGCCGGCTACGGCGGCGCGCCGAGCGACCCGGAGCGCGTGGGGGCGTTCGTGCAGACTCTCGAGGAGCGCGGCGTGCCCGCCACGGTCCGCATGCGCCGCGGCATCGACATCGACGCCGGGTGCGGGCAGCTCAAGTCGTCCGCCGAGCAGGGCCTCGCGCCGCTCGTGCAGATCGAGGGCTAGGCCGCGCTGCACGCCGCTAGGAGATGTGCTGAATGAGCCCGCTGCGCCCCCCCCTCAGCCCCTCCCCCTGGCTCGCCGTCGCCGTGGGCCTGTCGCTCGCGCTCCCGCCGCTCACGGCCCCCGCCGCCCCCCCCGCCC